>JAAUUG010000099.1 GCA_012031195.1 Oscillatoriales cyanobacterium SM2_1_8 | reverse complement strand
ATGTTTACAGAAAATTTTGCCGATGCCCCCTTGCCCCACTGCCCCGGTGGAACTCACCCTCGACCTCATTGGTGGCCGGTGGAAAGTGCTGATTTTGCACGAATTGTTTGCCGGCACCCGCCGCTTTGGTCAATTGCATCGGGCCCTGTCCGGCATCACGCAAAAAATGCTGACCCAACAACTCCGGGAACTGGAACGGGATGGGCTGGTTCATCGGCAGATTTATGCCCAGGTTCCCCCCAAAGTGGAGTATTCTCTGACTCCCCTCGGCCAAACGCTGCAACCGGTTTTGGATGCGCTGCACGCTTGGGGTCGTACCTATGCCCAAACCCGCCCGGCGTTTTTGCCCTAGGCTGAAAACCTAGTCCTTAGGGTTCTTGGCGATCGCCGGTGGGGGGGATGGCACATCCACTTGGCGATAGGCCAAGAGTTTCAGGAAGTCCAAAATTTCCATGTCGGCCATGCGGCTGGCATGGCCCACCGAAATGCGTTCCTGTTGAAACAAGGCGATCGCCAGCTCCCGCAGCCAATCTCGTTCGTTGAAAGTTGCGATTTCCAGGAAATCCGGCAGATTCAAAACGATTTGCATGGTTTCTTGCCCTCGATCCATCTGCCACCGGGCCATGATAAACCCCGCCCGCGCCGCTACAACCAATTGCCCACCAGCACAAAGGGCGACCAGTAATAAGGATGGCGCAGGTTGAGGGTGGGGGCGTTCCCCAAGGACACGGTTTGGGCCAGTCCCACCACGGTACCTTTTTCGAGGCGCCACCCCCCCGGCGATCGCCGCTTTTTGGGTTTGTTGGAGGGCCAAAGCCTTGGAACGAACGCGGGGTAGATGCTCATAAAAACTCAGCATGAGGGGGGTGGTGCCGGCATCGCTGATGGCCCACAACGAAGCCAACACGCCGCGGGCCCCCGCCTGGACGGCGGCCCCACCCAGCCCAAGGTTTTGCCCCAGGGCGGTTTCGCAGGCGCTGAGGGTGAGCAAATCCACCTTGAGATCGAGGCTGGGCAATTGGGCCGTTTTCACCCGTTCGTTCCAAAACAACAAAAAGCTGTTTTCGACGTTGCCGCCAAATTGGGCATGGGTGGCCAGATGCACCAGGTTGTGGGCCCCCCGCTGCGATCGCAGGGTATCCGCCGTAAAATCCTGATTGAGAAAGACTTGCCCCCGGCGGCCAACCTGCTGGGCTTCCATGGCCGCTGCGGGCAAAGGTGGCATCCCCTGCACACCTTCCGAGAGACCCATGGCCAAAATGCGCGGGGTGGGGGCCGGCGGCGTGAAATCGGTGAGGAGCAGGCTGGTGGTGGTGGCCACGGCGTACTGCTCAATCAAAAAGGTCTGGCGATCGAGCAGGGCGGCCAACGGAATCAACCGCAAATCCCCATCCATCACAAACACCAGGGTTTCGATGTTGTGGGCTTGAAGTTGGGGGCGCAGCGGCCGCACCAGCCAATCGTAGAGTTGGCGGGCTTCGGTTTGGTAATCTTGGGAGGTGGGGTCTTTGAGGTTGGCCCGCAGGGACTGGATGGTAGCCTGCACCTTGGCGGCGCCGCTGTCCCCGGTGAGGGTGCGCACCCGCTGGGGCCCCCCGCCGCCCTTGCGCCGGCTATCGGGCAAAACCAAAATCAGTTCCAATTTTTCCGGGGTGAGCAAGGGGTACACCAAAGCGGTCGGACTTCCCGTCCGCTCGGAAATCCGCTGCAATTCGTCGGCATGGCAGGTTTCGGAATCCGGGCGCAGGGGCTCCAACCGCTTTTGCAGGTAGGCTTCCAATTCCGCCAGGTATCGGTTGTCCAGGGCGGCGCAAGCTTGAGGCACTTCATCCAACACTAGATGCTGCTGGGCCAGGTTGAAATACAGTCGGGCGATGCGCGATCGCACTTCTGCCAGTTCCGGCGAGAGGTCTACCCGCTGGGCACTGCCGCCGGTGCTGCGCAACAGTTGAATGAGGTTGAGAATCACCAGGGGATTGATGCCCCCTCCCCTCGGCTTCACCTCCGGGCGAACATCGTAGGGATAGGGGCTCGAACGTTGGGCCCGGATCGGCAGCCCCCCCCACGGGGCGATCGCCAACAACAGAACCCATCCCCAGCGTTTCATGAAGTTCTCTGGTAGCGGCTGCCCTGTATTTTCTGCCCTATTCTGGAAATTCCCGCAAATCTTCCTTATTTTTTCGCCTAGGATAGAATCACCGTAGCCTTTGGAGATTGGGCCCATGACCCCCACCCGTACCATCGCCGAAGTGATGGCGATCGTGGCGGAGGATTACCGACGGTTTCCCCAAGCCCAAACCTACGATCTCTATGCCCCCGAAGTCTATTTCAAAGACCCGGTGTACGAGTTTCGGGGACTCGACCAATATCAAAAGATGATTGGGTTCATCACCACCTGGTTTGCCGATCTGTCTTTAGAGTTGCACGCCGTGGAAGCCCACGCCAACACCATTCGCACCGATTGGACCATGCGGTGGCGGGGGCCGCTGCCCTGGCGACCGGCGATCGCCGTGTCCGGTTGGACGGAGTTGGTGGTGAATGAGCAGGGGCAAATTGTTTCCCACCGGGATTGGTGGCACATTACCCGTTGGGATTTGATCCGGCAACATTTCTCCTTTTGAGGGGGTTTGCTCCCCCTCGCCCCTTGTGGGAGAGGGGGCGGGGGAGAGGGGGTTTTGCAGGGGTAGGAAATCTCGTACAATGAGACCGGCAGATTTGGCGGCGGGGTATGGCTTCTCACCACGTGCAATACGAGATGTTGTTGGCGCAGTACTGCAACCCATTGGATGCGATCGCCCTGTTGCGGGAATACCGCCCCTATTTCGAGCTGATTCCCAGTTTGCGGCGCCCGACGGAAAGCATTATCTCGTTGCCGTTGCCGGTGGTCAAGCTGGATCGGCCGCGGGAAGGTCAGTTGCATCACACTTTGACCTGTGATTTGGCGCTGATTTTTTGCGATCCGGAATGGCGGGTGAAAACCGGTAAGGAAATTCTGATTTTCATTCATCGCCCCGGGGAAGATTTTTCGGATTTGCTGAGACGTTGGCGGGAACTGGAAGTGATGTTGGGTTATGAATTCTTCTGGTTGTTTCCCCAGAAATATCAGCACTTTTTTGGCGAGAAAGGGGAAAATCACTACCCTCTGTTTGTCACCCTCGACTACACGCCCGATCGGATTCGCCGGGGATTGGTGGGGGCTTCGCTGCCCTTTGTGTCGGTGCAAGTGAAAATGCCGGAAGAAGCTCTGCTCGACAGTGCCGCCGTTCTGCACGGTGAAGACGATCTGGAAGGGCCTCTGGAACTGGCGGAATGAGGCGGCTGGCGCTGTGCGGTTATTACGGGGCCGGCAACGGCGGCGATGAAGCCCTGCTGGCGACGTTGTTGCAAATGATGCCGGCCGATACGGTGCCGGTGGTGTTGTCGGGAAATCCGGGCCACACCGAAAGGCTCCACGGCGTCGAAGCCATCCCCAAAATGTCCCTGGGGGGTGTCCGGGCCGCCCTGGGCTGCTGCGATGGGTTGGTGTTGGGGGGGGCAGCCTCTTCCAAGACGCTTCCAGTTGGCGCAATCCTTTTTATTATGCCGGGGTGGTGGCGATCGCCCGCACCTTGGGGGTACCCGTCTGGGCTTGGGCCCAAGGTGTTGGCCCCCTGTCCCGGCCCTGGTCGCGGGGATTGGCCCGGTTGGCTTTGGTCCAATGCGATCGCCGCAGTGTACGCGATCGCGATTCGGCGGCCCAATTGCAAGCCTGGGGTTTGGACTCCCTGCGGGCCCCCGATCCGGTCTGGGCGTTGACCGCAGAATCGTTTCCCGGGGATTGGCCCCGACCCTGCGTGGCGGTGGTGTTGCGATCGCATCGGCTTCTCACCCCAGCTTGGCAAGGGGCGATCGTCCAAGCGCTGCGGCTCTGGCAGCAAACCGCCGGCGTTCACGTGTTGTGGGTGCCGTTTCAACCCCAGACCGATGGGGTGCTGGCGACCCAACTGCAAACCCAAGTCCCCGGCAGCACGATCCAAACCTGCGAAAATCCCCGCCAACTCAAGGGTTTGTTTGCCCAGGTGGACATGGCGATCGCCATGCGGTTGCACGGGGCAATTATGGCGTTGGCGGAGGGAGCCCGCTGCTGGCCCCTGTCCTACGACCCCAAAGTCACGGTGTTGGCCCAAGAACTAAACCTTCCGGCCGGCGATTTGCAAAGCGCCCCGCCTCCTCCCGCAACGTTGATGCAGGCTTGGCAGGAATGTTTTGCGGCGCCGACTCCCGATGTGACCCCGCAACAACAAGGGGCGATCGCCCATCAAGGGGTGCTGCGGTAGCGATCAACCAGCGGCGCGCTGCCCTTACCCAGTTGTGCCATGGGGCAACTCCAAATCCGGATCGAATTGCCAGATGTGAATGGGTTGCTGCCAACTGCTGCCGCTGGCAAGGCGTTGATGAAGATCGAACGCCAAGGCGGCAATCGGGTAATCGTGGGCGCGAAACCGGTGCAAAAGCTGACCAAACTGAACGTCCCATAAATAAATCCAACCCGCTTTATCGCCTCCGGCCACAACCCCGCCCATGGTGCTAAACGCCAAGCAGGTCAGACCACCATGGGTCGCAACCAGCCGGTGCCGTAGCTCGTTCCCCCTTGACCATCCCACAAACAACCCTGGCCATCGCGATCGAGGCTGGCCAAGGTCTGACCGTCGGCACTGCGGTGGAGCTGCCGGAGGGGTGGCGTATCCACCAACCGACTGCCGCCGTCCATCCTCCAGCTCTCCAACCCCCCTTCTTGGCGAGCCACCCACAGCCTCTGGTCATTGCCCCCAAAAACGATCGCCCCGGCGGTAAGGGTCGGCCAGTCCCGAAATACTTGCCCTTGCCACATGTCCCAAAGCCAGATGCCGCGATCGACCGCCGCCCCCGCCAAAAAACGTCCCTGGCGATCGAAGCTGAGGCTGCGGATGGGATGGGCCCATGGCAAAATCGATGCACAAGCTGCAAATTTTTCAGGTTCCAAACCTGGACAATGCCTTCGCTGCCGCTGGCCGCCAGCAATTGATGGGTGGGCTCCAACGCCAGCGACAACACGTCGCCTTGGTAACCGGTGAGGGTTGCCACGGTACGGCCCTGCCCCAAAGTCAGTACCTGCAGGAATTGGGCACTGCCCCCCACCACCAACCAATCCCGTTCCGGCCAAAACGCCAAGCCATACACCAGGCATCGGGGGGTGGGCAAGGTCTGAGCAAGGTGGCCGGCGCGGGCGCTGGGGGCCAACTGGGCATAGCGGGACTGGGCGGCCCGTAGCTGCTCTTGTTGGCGCTCCCGCTGCAAACGATGGCGTTGCGCGTCGATGCCGGCTAAAAGTTGCTGAAAACCGGGCACCAAGACGGCGGGCCAACCGCGATACAAGTCGGGAGCGAGGGGGTAGAGATGGGCATAGTACCAAGCGATCGTCACCTGCAAAATCCATTGCGAGGTCTGGACAATCTGCTGGCGAATGCGGGAGATGGCAAGGCGTTCGCTGTAGCCCTGTTCCTCGTAATGGGCCAAGGCCTCTTCCCAGATCCAAGGCAACAAAGGGCAGGTCAACAAGGATTGCTGAGGATGCAACCAAAATGCCAAGTGGCTATACAGCTTGCGATCGGTGAGGGTGCTGTACAACACCAGGGTGGGCAACGGGGTCAAGGCTTGCTGCAGGGCCGTCAGGGCACTGTCGGTGAGCGGCCGCTGCACCAAATTTCCGTAAAACTCCACCGGATACAGGCTGCCGCTTTCTTGGATGAACGCCCGCAGCTCTTCGATCAGCTCCAACGGCAAATCGTGGCGCAACCCGTTTGGGCAAGAGGCACTGACTTGGGGCGGCGACAACAAAACCACCAAGCAAAACTGCTCTTGACCCTTCGTTAAAAGTTGGGAGAGTGCTCCCAAAGGAACAAATTGCTCCAAGTCGGTTTCGGCCAAAATCCTGGGCAGGTTGCGCAGAGATGCCTGCAAAAGAGGCCGACGCTCGGCGAGCAATCGGGCCACGGCTTCATCGCTGACCGTCGTTCCGTCCAGCAGGGGAGCCATCTCCGGCGCCAAAGTCCCCATGCGTTCCTGCAGCCTGGCGATCGCCGCGGCCGACCATGGGGGCAATTCGTTCATAACGGCAACGGCCGTGGGGTGAAAACCTTGCCCTGGTACCCAAAGAACCGAAGCCGTTGGCAGCCTAAAACTGGAACTGCAGGGTTCCCCGCAACAAGTTGGGCGGATCGTCGGCATGGGGCGCCACCGCCGTCAGTTCTACCCGCTGCAGGCGATCGCCCACAGCGGTCAACAACGGGGACAAAGATTGATCCAACACCCCCCACAGCGGAACTTGGGTTTCCCACCAAGCCAAATTGAAGCGGCGATCGCCTGGGCATAAAACCGCACCTCCGGGGTCAATTTAGGGGCTTGGGCCGTGGGTGCCAACGCTTCGGCGATCGCCTCTACAGAATCGGCCCACAACAGGCGATCGGCCGTGGCCGCGATCGCCGTTACTACCTCACCTCGCACTTCCCCGCCATCCGCTTGCAACCGCGTCCACACCGTCAACGGCTGCCCCTGAACCTCAATTTGGCCCACCGTCACCCCCAACACATCGCGGGCAATTTCTTCCAAACGAATCAACCCGGTTTCCGCCGCTTTGGCATCGGTAATCGCCGCCGACAACAGCCAATGGGGGGCCGCCGTCCCGTTGGGCAACGTGGCCAAAGCAAAATCCCCCTGCACCCATGGGAAAACCTCGGCCGTCGCGGCAAACCCCAACGCGCGATCGACCTGGGCCAATCCTTGGGTCAGGGTTTGGGCCAAGGGTGGGTAGGGACGCAAAACATCGCTCATGGCCGTCCAGGTAGCCCCCAAATTCTTGCCCACCGCAAACGAAGCCCGGGCCGGCAACTTGGCGGGGTGCAGGGGCTCGCCCACCGCACTGGGTATGGGTTCCGCCAACAAAGCCAACGTCTCCAGCCGCACCCCCTGCGGCGCCACCCCCAACCCCAACACCAAATCGGTGGGGGGCAACTTCGCAAACTCCACCGGCAAGAGGTGCTGGGCAATGCCCCAATCCGCCAAGGTCACCCCATTCACCCGCGCCACGCCAATGTGGGGCGACTCCAGTCGGGCCACCGCCGCCCGAAAGTTGGGATCGTTGTCCAACGACACATCCGGCACCTGCAAATGGTCGATCGCCCCTCGAATCACCTGGGGATCGTTGGCAAACAACACAAAAGAACCCACCTGGGCCCCGGCCACCATCGGCCGGTTGGGCATCTGGGCTGCCACAATTTCCAAACCCTGGTACGGCTCAAACCGAAGATCGGCCCCCTGGCCCGTCTGCCGCTGCCACAGCGCCGCCAAGGCCTTGGCCGCCGCCCCCTCTTGCCGCGCCTGCACCGCCAACAACTGCCCCGGCTGCAACCCGTTGCTGGGATCGCGATCCAAGTCTGCCGTCGTTACGGCCACCGTGAACTCATCCCCCTGCCACGGCGCAATGTCGCGACCGTAGTCCAAACCCCAAATTTGCGCAAACGCCGCCGCCGTCTCTTGCCACCGCTGCCGCAGACGCGCCCGCTCTCCGGCCCCCACCTGCAACAGTCCGTAGCGCACCAATCGATCGGGCGAGACTGTCAACGCCACCATCAAAGGAGCCTGCTTGGGCAAAAACTTGACCGCCGCCGGCTGGGCAGGCACCCCCGCCGCCAAATTGCCCGGGGCGACCTGCCGCACCCCTGCCACCACGGCGATGCCCACCAGCACCAACGTTGCCGCTACAGCCACAATGACTTTGCCGGCGGTTCCAAGTTTTCCAAGCATTTGCGGTTCATTGTCTACGCCCGCTTCCAGCGTACAACGGTTTGGGAACCTACCGGGCGTCCCACCCCAACTCCCCCTTGGCAATCTGTGCAACCAGGGCCTGTTGGTTCAAATACAACAGATGCAGGTCCTCCAGCAACGACTTGGCAGCTTCCAAGTCAAGGTTTGAATTTGCTGGCGAAACATCGCATGCGCAAACTGTTTCTCGACAGGTAGACGTTCCATACGATCGCCCTCCTCTTTGTTACATTTCTTAAAAAAATAACACGTTTCGCAAGGAATGCAAACGTTGCAAAACGTGCTTAGGGTCATCTTAGGGGTGGGGAAAACCGAAAAGGGTAGCGATTGTGACGGGGGTTTGCTAGGGTAGGCAACAATGCGGGAAAAACGGGCCATGGGACGGATGGCGGGGGCCGAGCGGTTGCGGCGGCTGATTTTGCTGGGGACGGGTTTGCTGTGGTTGCTGGGGAACGTGGCGTTGACGGTGGGGGGCGATCGCCTGCGGCCGGGGGCGGTGGAAACCTGGGAAGTGGAGCAGGTGAGCAGCGGCCGTACCCTGTTGGCGGTAGCCCGCAGCGATCCCAACCGCGCTTCGCAGCGGGTATTGCCGGTGGGGGTGGACGCGCCGTTTCCGGAGCAGAGCCCTTGGGGCAACGAAGCGCGGGCCTTTTGGCAACAGCATTTGCCGCGGGGCAAGGAGGTGGCGTTGGAATTTGACGTGGATCGCACCAACGCCGCCGGCCATGTGTTGGCCTATGTCTGGAAGAACAGCCGCCTGTTGAACGAAGAGGCGATCGCCGAGGGGTATGCCCTGGCTCGGCATTTCCCGCCGAACGTGCGCTACCAAAAGCGTTTGGAGCGGGCCCAGTTGCGGGCGCGGCTGTTGGGGTTGGGCATCTGGAACCCGAAAAATCCTTTGCGGGTTTCGCCGTCGGAGTTTCGGCGCCGCTGATGGCCGGCAGGGGCAAGCCAAGGCGGTGGGGAGCCGTTTTGGGGGGATTGGTGGGGTTGCTGGTGCTGGGACGGGGATTGCCCTATGGGATGCCGTTGCGGGTGCAGACCTGGCGGCGGGCCCGCCCCAGTTTGACCTTTACGGATCGCCATGGGGCGGTGTTGGGCACCTTGTTGGCGGGGGGAGACGAAGCGATCGACGTGCCGTTGGCGCAGATTTCGCCTTGGTTGCAGACGGCGGCGATCGCGGCGGAAGACCAACGGTTTGATGGGGGGGCGATCGACCTACGGGCTTTGGGGCGGAGTCTCTGGGGACGGGGTGCGGGCGGGGAAGGTGGTGGGCGGAGCTTCCACCATTCCCCAGCAGTTGGTGCGGTTGCGGTACCAAACCCCCCGCACTTGGTGGGGCAAGCTGACCACGGTTTGGTTGGCGTGGCGGGTGCAAGCCGGTTCTACCCCCGACGAAATTTTGAATGCCTACTTGAACCATGTGCCGATGGGGGGCAACCTCTACGGGGTGGAAGCGGCGGCGCGCCATTACTTCGGATGTCGGCGG
>JAAUUG010000098.1 GCA_012031195.1 Oscillatoriales cyanobacterium SM2_1_8 | reverse complement strand
CTCTCCCAGGGAGGGGAGAGGGGGAGTTAAAAGGCAATCAAAAACAATCGTAGTCGCGCCATTTTTAATTAAATTGACTATGTAGCTGTTTGCCTAGCGATGAGACAAAACAGCTCAGGCACAGCCCCCAACCCCCTCTCCTGCCCATGTCCGAATTCACCTGAATACAGCCCGACTTAGGTGGTGTATTCGGCGTTGATGCGCACGTAGTCGTAGCTGAGGTCGCAGCCCCAGGCCTGGCCGGTGCCGGGGCCCGCCCCCACCGCAATTTCCACAACCACCGGGGCATCCAATTTTTGGGCTTCGGGGGTACCGCTCGCCGCCGCGCGATCGCGCAGGTATTGCCCTGCCGCCTCCCAATCAAAGGTCAGGGGACACCCCTTTTCCATCAGCCGAAAATCCCCCAATTGAATTTGCAGGTTTTCCGGAGCGAACGGTACGCCAGCTCGACCCGCCGCCGCCGCCAATCGCCCCCAATTGGGATCGCGGCCGAACAGCGCCGATTTCACCAGAGAAGAACTGGCCACGGTGCGGGCAATTTGCCGGGCTTCGCGATCGCTTTCGGCGCCCCGAACCTGCACTTCCAACAAACAAGTCGCCCCTTCGCCGTCCCGGGCAATGGCTTTGGCCAGGTAAATGCAAACCTCCGTGAGCATGGCTTCGAGGAGCTGGGCGGCAGGGCTATCGGCTTGGGTGATGGCCGGGGTGCCCGATTGCCCGTTGCTGAGGCCCAACAACATGTCGTTGGTGCTGGTGTCGCCGTCCACCGTAATTTGATTAAAACTGCGATCGGCGGCTCGGCGGATCATGTCTTGCCAGAGCAGGGGCCCACCGCGGCATCGCAGGTGACAAAAGCCAGCATGGTGGCCATGTTGGGGTGAATCATCCCCGAACCTTTGGCGATGCCCCCCAACCGCACCGGTTTGCCGTCGATTTCCGCCTCCAGGGCGATCGCCTTGGGCACCAAATCGGTGGTCAGGATCGACCGTGCCGCTTCGTCGCCGCCGTGGCCATGGGCCGCCTGCAACACTTGGGGAATGCCCGCCCGCAACTTCGGCATATCCAATTGTTGGCCGATGCGCCCAGTGGAGGCAATCAATATCCCTTCGGTGGTGGCCAGGGCCTGCTGCGCCAAGCGAATCGTTTCCTGGGCATTTTGCCAACCTTCCTCGCCGGTGCAGGCATTGGCTTGACCGGCATTGCAGAGGATGGCCCGCACCCGCTGCCCCGCATCCAAAATTTCCCGGTTGATGTCTACGCAGGCGGCCCGCACCACCGAAGTCGTCAACACCCCGGCGGCGATCGCCCCCACGTCCGAAACAATGGCGGTGAGGTCGGGGCCCCGATGGCTTCAACCCGGCTGCAATGCCGGCGGCGCGAAATCCCTGCGGTGCCGTGACGCTGCCGGCTACTTGCTGCCACTTCATGTTGCTTGCCCCATCCCGATTCGAGGCAGCTTATCACGTTAAGAGGCGGCGGAGCATCCCCCCAAACCAAGAACTGGGCAACAACCGCCGCACCAACAGCAACGGCTCAACGCCGTTTCCGACCCCATAGCGCAGGCGATCGCTTTTGTCGGTGGCGGCTTGGTAGATCTTCTGGGCCACCACCTCCGGCCCCGGGCCTTGGCTTCGACTTCGCCGATGCGGGCCAACACGTTGGTGGTGAAGTCATCGTAGGCCGTCAGACCTTCTTTTTGCATGGGGGTTTGCGATCGCCCGTAAAAGTCGGTGCGGATGGCCCCCGGTTCGACCAGCCTGACCCGAATGTTGAAGGGACGCAGTTCAAACTGGGCCGACTCCGACAAACCTTCGACGGCCCACTTGGTGCCGTGGTACAGGCTGTACAGCGGGAATGCCAACCGTCCCCCCACCGAAGACACGTTGATGATGGTGCCCCGCCGCGATCGCGAAAATGGGGCAGCACCGCTTGCATCACCCGCACCACGCCGTAAACATTGGTATCAAACTGCCGTTGCAGGTCTTCCTCGCTGGCGGCTTCGAAGGGCCCGATCACCGCAAACCCGGCGTTGTTCACCACCGCATCCAAATCGCCAAAGGTGGCCAGGGTTTCCTGCACCGCCCGCTCAATGGAGGGGCGATCGCCCACATCCAGCGCCAGACAACGGACGTTGGGCAAAGCTGCCAAATCCTGGGCCCGCTCCGGTTGGCGCATGGTGGCGGCCACCTGCCAGCCTTTTTGTTGAAAGTGCAACGCCGTCGCTTTGCCAATGCCGGAGGAAGCCCCGGTAATCAACACCGTCGGAGCCATAGAATCCCTAGGAAAACTCCCGCCTATAATAAACCGATGTTTGTGTTTACCCCACCGCCATGGTCAAAATCAACGACAACTACCGCCACCTGAAGGCGGGCTACCTGTTCCCCGAAATTGCCCGCCGGGTGAAAGCCTTTGCTGCCGCCAACCCCACCGCCGACATCATCCGCCTGGGCATTGGCGATGTCACCGAACCCTTGCCCCCCGCCTGTTGCGAAGCCATGGCCAAGGCCGTGGCCGAAATGGGCGATCGCGCCACCTTTCAGGGATACGGCCCGGAGCAGGGCTATGGTTGGTTGCGGGAAAAAATCGCCGCCCATGATTTTCAGGCCCGGGGCTGCGACATCCACCCGGATGAGATTTTTGTGTCCGACGGCTCCAAGTGCGACTCCGGCAACATCTTGGACATTTTGGGTCACGACAACACGATCGCCGTGACCGATCCGGTGTACCCCGTGTACGTGGATACCAACGTGATGGCGGGGAATGCCGGCCCGGCCAACGAGCGCGGCGAATATGCCGGGTTGGTGTACCTGCCGATTTCCGCCGAGAACCACTTCGTGGCCGCCCTGCCCGATCGCCCGGTGGATGTGGTTTATTTATGTTTTCCAAACAACCCGACGGGGGCCACGGCCACCCGCGAACATTTGCAGGCTTGGGTAGATTATGCCCGGGCCCACGGCACTTTGCTTTTGTTTGACGCGGCCTACGAGGCCTACATCACCGATCCGAGCCTGCCCCACTCCATCTACGAAATTCCGGGGGCCCGGGAATGCGCGATCGAGTTTCGCTCTTTCTCGAAAAACGCGGGGTTTACCGGCACCCGCTGCGCCCTGACGGTGGTGCCCAAAGGTTTGATGGGACAAGGTGCCGACGGCACGCCGGTGGAACTGTGGGGGCTGTGGAATCGCCGTCAATCCACCAAGTTTAACGGGGTTTCCTACATTGTGCAGCGGGGGGCCGAAGCGGTCTACAGCGAAGCCGGTCAAGCCCAAGTGCAAGCCCTGATTGCTTTTTACCTCGAAAATGCCCGGGTGTTGCGGGAGCGGTTGGCGGCTATGGGGTTGACGGCCTACGGCGGTGTGAACGCCCCCTACGTCTGGGTGAAAACGCCGGGGCACCTCAGCAGTTGGGATTTCTTCGACAAGCTGTTGCACCAGTGCCATGTGGTGGGCACCCCCGGCGCCGGCTTCGGTGCGGCTGGGGAAGGCTACCTGCGCCTCTCGGCCTTCAACAGCCGCGAGAATGTCCAGCAGGCCATGGCGCGCTTGGCGGCGATCGCCTGGTAACGGCAAACGGGCTTCGACTGCGCTCAGCCTACCTTCAAATACTGGGGAGCGGGAGCCAAAACCCTTCTGGTTCTCCCTCCCGCTTCATTTGGCTTCCAGCCAATTTTGCCCCAGATGGGCTTCTACCACCAAGGGCACCGACAGCGGCAAAGCGTTCACCATGCGATCGCAAATGGGGGCTACGACGGTCTCGATTTCGGACTCCGGCACCTCAAACACCAATTCATCGTGCACCTGCAACAACAATCGGGTTTGGCAAGCACTTTCTCGCAAAAAGGCGGCGATCGCCACGGTGGCGCATTTGATCAAATCGGCGCTGGTGCCTTGAATGGGGGCATTGAAGGCTGCCCGGAGCAGGGCCGCCCGGTATTGTTTGGTGGCATTTGGCAAATCGCGAAAGTAGCGACGGCGCCCCAACACGGTGGTGACGTAACCCTCCCGGGCGGCGGCGGCTTCCATTTCCCGGGTGTAGGCGGTGAGGCGGGCGTACCGCTGGTGGAAAATCTCAATGAATTGGCGGGCTTCGGCCACCGCAATTCCGGCTTCACGGCTGAGTTTTTGGGCCCCCATGCCGTAAATGATGCCGTAGTTGATGATTTTGGCCAGTCGCCGTTCGCCACCGTCGATCTCCGTTTTCCCCAGCAACAATTGGGCGGTGCGTTCGTGGATGTCGGTTCCCGTCCGGTAAGCGTCCAACAGTTCCGGTTCTTGGCTGAGGTGGGCCAAAATCCGCAGTTCAATTTGGGAATAGTCAATCGATAGCAACCGCCAACCTGCGGCCGCGACAAAGGCGCCCGCAGACGCCGGCTGAAGGGGGTGCGCACGGGAATGTTTTGCAGATTGGGGTTGGAACTGCTGAGGCGACCGGTGGCCGTGGCCGCCTGGTTGAAATCGGTGTGAATTCTTTGGGTTTCGGGGTGAATGAGTTGGGGCAGGGCATCGGCGTAGGTGGACTTCAGTTTGGCCAAGGTGCGATGCTCCATCACCGCATCAATCAAAGGGTGGGTTCCCTCCAGTTTGGCCAAAACGGCGGCATCGGTGGAATAGCCCCCCGCACTGCGCCGAGATTTCTGCCGGAAGGTGTCCCCCAACAGTTCTTCCAGCACTTCGCTGAGTTGCTTCGGTGAGTTCAAATTGAATTCCCGGCCGGCGGCCCCATAGGCTCGCTGGGCGATCGCCGCCAAATCCTGCTCAAATTCCGCCGACAGGGCGACCAGGTAATCGCGATCGATTTGGATCCCCCACCATTCCATGTCCGCCAAAATCGGTTCGAGGGGCAATTCCACTTCGTACAGGAGCTTTTCGAGGGCCGGCACCGCCTGCAATTGGGTTTGCAGCAAAGGATAGAGCCGGTAAGTCACCCAGACATCGGCGCCGCAATAGGCCGCCGCCTCCGGGATGGGCACTTCGGCGATCGTGGCCCGTTTGCCCAGCAGTTCTTTGTAACTTTGCGTGGTGACGTGCAGGTAGGTTTCCCCCAGATGGGAGAGGTTGTGGGGGGCTTCGGGATCGAGCAGGTAATGGGCCAACATCGTGTCGAACACCACCCCCTGCAACGTCAACCCGGCCCGCCGCCACACCAGGCGATCAAATTTGGCGTTTTGCAACACTTTGGGCTGGTGGGGATCGCCGAGCAGAGGGGCCAACCGCGGCTTGACCTCCGCCCACGGCAGGTTTGTCCCGGTGGTGTGCCCCAAGGGAATGTAGGCCACACCGGCGGCCCAGGCCGCGCCGATGCCCACCAATCCGCTTATGGGGATGGAGGGCGGTGGTCTCGGTGTCCCAAGCCATCATGGCTTTTTCGGCGACCCGGGCCGTCACCCAGTCCTCCAGCTTTTCCAGGGTGTCCAGAATTTCGGGCGTGAGGCGCAAAG
Source organism: Oscillatoriales cyanobacterium SM2_1_8 (assembly GCA_012031195.1). Taxonomy (GTDB): domain Bacteria; phylum Cyanobacteriota; class Cyanobacteriia; order Pseudanabaenales; family Pseudanabaenaceae; genus UBA8156. The sequence goes on along the minus strand of JAAUUG010000098.1, from coordinate 3,896 downwards.
GGGCGATCGCCGGGGGATTGTCGGCGGCGGTGAACCCAAACCACAGTTCCCCTTCCGGTTCCGCGGGTGCGGCGGCTCCCCCCAACCGCCGTTGGATGTCCGGCAATTTGCGGATAAATTCCTTGAGTTCCAGTTCCGCCAGCAACGGGGTCACCGCGTCGGCCTCAAACCCCTGCAACCGCAATTCGGCGGGGGAGATGGCCAAGGGCACATCCAACCGAATCTGGGCCAAAAACTGCGAATGTTCCGCCGCCTCCCGACCGTCCCGCAACTTCTGGGCGATCGCCCTTTGATCTGGGGCAAGGCGTCCCATAGTTGGGCCAGGGTTTGGTGTTCCTGCAACAGTTTGACGGCGGTTTTCTCGCCGATGCCCCGCACCCCGGGAATGTTGTCGGAGGGGTCGCCGCACAACGCCTTAAAATCCACGATTTGGGCGGGGGTCACCCCCATCTTGGTCTGGACATCGGCCCAGCGGTATTCCCCCACGCTGTCTTTGGCCCCCAAATGCAGCACCGATACCGGCGTTTCGTCTTCTACCAACTGAAACAAGTCTCGATCGCCGCTCAGGATTTTCACGGCGTAGCCCGCCCCTTTGCCTTGGTCGGCCAGGGTGCCCAACACATCGTCCGCTTCGTAGCCGGGGGCCGTCACCACGGGCAACCGCAGCCCCTGCAACAATTGTTGGAGGTTTTGCAAATCCACAATAAAATCCGCCGGGGTTTCCCGACGATCGGCTTTGTAGGTGGCATCGGCGGTATGGCGAAAAGTGGGGACGGCCAAATCGAAGGCGATCGCCACGGCTTGGGGGGTTTCCCGGGCCAACACGTCCAACAGCGATTTCAGAAACCCAAAGCAGACGCTGGTGGGAATGCCGGTGGCGGTGCGCAGCCCCCCTTCCCCCCGATAGGCGAAGGCATAGTAGGCCCGAAAAGCCAGGGAGTGCCCATCCACCAACAACAACAGGGGTTTTGTGGTGGTCATTCGATGTACCGCAACGCTTCCATCATGCCCCGCGCCTTGTTCAAGGTTTCTTGGTATTCGGCCGCCGGATCGGAATCGGCGACAATGCCCGCCCCCGCCTGCACCGTGGCCCAGCCGTCCCGCACCACCACCGTGCGAATGGCGATCGCCGTGTTGAGTTGGCCCGCAAAATCATAAAACCCATAGGCGCCGGCGTAGGGCCCCCGCCGCTCCCCTTCCAATTCGTGGATGATTTCCATGGCCCGGATTTTGGGGGCGCCGCTGACCGTCCCCGCCGGAAAGGTGGCCTGCAACAAATCCCAAGGGCTATGTTCGGGGGCCAGTTCCCCCTCCACCTGGCTGACGATGTGCATGACGTGGGAGTAGCGCTCGATCGCCATGAAGTCCGTGGGCCGGACGGTGCCGCTGCGGCAAACCCGCCCCAAATCGTTGCGGCCCAAATCCACCAACATCACGTGTTCCGCCCGCTCCTTGGGATCGGCCAACAAATCCTCCTCGTAGGCGCGATCGGCCGCTGGGGTGCTCCCCCGGGGCCGCGTCCCGGCAATGGGTCGGACAATGGCCTTGCGCGACCCGTCCCCTGCCTCCGCCTTGACCATGATTTCGGGGCTGCCCCCCACCATCTGCCACCGATCGAAGTGAAAATACGCCATGTAGGGCGAGGGGTTGATCGAGCACAGGGCTCGGTACAACCGAAAAGGATCGCCGGCAAAGGGGGTGCCCAACCGCTGGGACAACACCACCTGAAAAATGTCCCCGTTCCGAATGTATTCTTTGGCCCGCTCGACGTTGGCTTGAAACCGCTCGGCGGAGATGTTGCTCTCGATCGCAATCTCTTTGGGAGAACCCATGGGCGCCGTGGCCGTAAGCATGGCCGGCAAAGGCGATCGCAATTTGGTGGTGAGTTCCGCCAGACGGGTTTGGGCCCGTTGGTAGGCCAAGTCCGGGGGGGTTTCCCGCACATCGGCATAGGCGATCGCCCAAATCCGGCGTTTGACCCGATCGAACACCAAAGCGGTATCCACCTGCATCCACAGCCCATCGGGGATCGGGGTTTCCCCGACATCGGTGGCATAAATGGGCACCTTGGGCTCAATCCAACGGATCAATTCATAACCCCAAAACCCGACAATGCCCGGCAAACTGGCGGGCAATTCCGGCCAATGCACCGGCTGAATGGGGGCCAAACAATCCGCCAGCAGATCAAACGGGTTGCCGATCAGGGTTTCGGTGGTGCCATCTCGAAACGTCCGCACGGAGCGATCGCCCCAAGCCGCCAGATGCCAGAGGGGATCGCACCCCAAATAGCTGTAGCGGGCCAGGCGCTCCCCCCCTTCCACCGACTCCAGCAAAAAACTGTAGGGACGCCCATGGCCAACCCGATACCAGGCCGAAACCGGCGTATCCAAGTCCGCCAAAAACTCCTGGTACACCGGAATAAAATTGCCTTGGGCCGTGGCCGCCAAAAAGCGATCGTAATCGAGCATTCCTGTTCTCGGAGAAGGGCAACCCCGTCGGCGGTCAGACAAAACGATTGGGCAACGCCACGGTCTTTGGCCGATTGGGTCTTGGTAGTCCCCAATTCTAAACCCTTAGCCCAACCAGTCTGCCAGAAATTCCCGGGCCCGGACAGCGCAGGATTGCCGTTGGGCCCAGGCTTGGCTTTGGGCTTGGAGGGAGGGGTACAACCCCTGGGCGGCAATGCGATCGAGCTTGATTTGCAACTCGGCGGCGGTGCGAAAGGCTACCACGTTTTCCATGTCCCGCAAACCGTAGGGGGCACACCCCACCGGCTTTTCCGCCAGCAGGTGAAACGCCATCACGGTGCCGTTGGCGGCAATTTCGTAGTGCCGCATGCAGTCCCATCCTGCCTTTTTCATGGTCACGGCATAGTGCGATCGCCCAATGTCTTCGTAGTAGGCGCCCTCGTCGGCAAAGGCGTAGCGCTTTTGGCAATGGGCAGCCACCGCCGGCAATTTGTAGGCTTCGTCGCACTGGACGTGTTTGGCAAAAAGCTGGGTTTTGGGCGGGGGGGAGATGCGAATTTTTGACCCTGGGATGGCAAAGGCGATGGATCGGGCCAACCGCCGATTGAAATCGTCCCGTTCCCGTTTGTAGAGGGGAAACCTCAGGCTGAGGGCCCACAACCCGCTCCCCATTTGTCGTCGGGTAAACCCGGCATTGTCTTCGCCGTCCAAGAGGGCCACCCGCCGCCCCCGCAACCAGCCCCGTCGTTCCCATTGCCGAAACCAAGGAAGTTGCCGGGCGATGCTGGCAAACACCACCCCGGTAAATTCTCCCCGTTGCCACCGTTCTTCGATGCGGGTGCGATCGATGGCGATTTCCGGCAGGGTTTTCCAGAGGGTGAACCCCCGACCGTACAGGGTTTCCGCCGGCCGGGGACAGTTTTGGTACAGCACCTCTTTGCGGGGGCAATCCACCACCCCGGCCCCCAACACCTCCCGCAGCCCCAGCAACAGGCTGTCCTGGAGGTAGTCTTCTCCGGGAGTGGTCAGAAACAACAGCATTACTGGAACCGCAAATCTTGGCGCAGGGTGAGTTCCACAATTTTGTTGGGTTCCACAACGGTGGCTTGGGGGGGCGGTGGTGTTGCCGATGATGACGCTGGCGGCGGCCCCGGCCAACAATTCTTCCGTGGCAATGGTGCGATCGCCCGTGATGGAGCCCAAGATCGCCGCTCCGGCCGCGCCAAGGGCCGCATCCCCCAACAGAGCACCGGTGCCGGTTTCCCGGGGGTCTTTCACGTCCAGAATCGGATCGGATTCAGCGGCGAGGCGTACCGTGGCTCCCCGGCTGTTCAGGGTGCGGGCCACAAACCGCGAGCCCCCGCCACCGGCACAAAATCCCCGGCGATGGTCGCCCCGGTGGGAATCAACACCACGCCGTTGGCGGCC
>JAAUUG010000097.1 GCA_012031195.1 Oscillatoriales cyanobacterium SM2_1_8 | reverse complement strand
GTGAAAGGAACCCGTGAATTCCGCGAGAAAAGTTTCCCTGCGCGAAGAACGATCGCGGGCTGGGCAGGGGCCCCAAGTGGTCAGGTTTCCTCGGCCGGCGGTGGTGCCGGCGGTGCGTCCGTCCCGGTGGGGACGGGTGTTGGAGTTGGGTGCGGCGGTGGCGGTGAATGCGGCGATCGCGACGGTGGCGGTGGCGGCGTTGGCGCGTTTGATCCCCTACCACCAGCAGGAGCAGGAGCGGTTGCGGGAGTTGTCGCTGGAGATGCGGGAAGCGTCGGAGCGGGTAGAAGGGTTGCGACGCACGCTGGCCGACACGATGGATGCTCGGCAGTCGGGCCGGGCTACGGAACGGCGGGAAGGTTGGTTGGGGCCGGGGCAGGTGTTGGTGTTGCCGGTGGAAGAAACTCCGTCTTCGGCGGTGGCGGGGGAGACGGCGATCGCCCGCAGGTCGGCAGATCCGTCGTCAACCGAGCCATGAGCAAGGCGACTTCGTCCACAACTGCCCGGTTTTGGGCGTTGGGGGTGGGGCTATGGTTGAGGAAAATGCTAAACACGGTTTCGCCGGCGGGGGTTTGCAGGTAGCCGGCCAGGGTGGCCACGCCGTTCATGGTACCGGTTTTGCCCTGCAGGTTGAGGGACGGCAAGCGGGTTTGCAGGGTGCCGCTGCGACCGGCGATCGCCAGGGAGTTGCGAAAGTCTGGGTTTTGTTTCTCGGCGTCCAGCAGTTGGGTGAGGGCGCGGGGGCTGATTTCGTTGCGGCGGGAGAGCCCGGAGCCATCGGCCAGGAACCATTCGGCGATCGCGAGGCCACGGGTTTGCAAAAAGGCGGCCACACGGTGACGACCGCGATCGGCGGCATCCTCGGCGACGGGCCCCTCTTTGCCAAGCTGCCGCAGCAAAATTTCGGCGGTAAAATTGTCGCTGTCTCGGTTGGCGGCTTGAATCAGTTGCCGCAAGGGGGGGGAGGTTACGGCCGCCAGGGTTTCGAGGGAGCCCGCAGGACTCGGCAAGGAAAGGATGGGCGGGCGGGTAGGCAAGGCTTGGCGAAACAATTCCAAAACGTGGGCTTGGGGATCCGGTAGGGCCATGGCGCCCAGAATGGGGGGGCCCGGGGGCACGGTACCGGCGACCTGGAGAACGCCGGCGATCGCCCAACTTGCAGGGTATCGGCGGGGCCCAAGCGCACTTGGTTGACAAGGCGCCACCCGGCCGCTAGTTCCGGACGATCCCAAACCAGGCGGAGGGGCTGACGGGTCAACGTCCAATCGAGGGCGTTGCCATGGAGGGTGAAGGCGGTGGCGGGCGCGGCATAGCCTTCGGTCAAATCGTCGGCTTCCCAACCCAACCCCACACCGCGGCTGAAGAACCGGGGCAGGGGCACCACCGCGACGATGGGGCCGGTCACGGCGGCCGCCAGGGTTTGCAGGTGTTCCCGGCGAAATTGGGGATCGCCGCTGCCTTCCAGCCAGATGCGGTTGGCGGCATCGCGGTAAACCCGGGTCACAAACCGGGTGTCACCCCCCAAACCGTGGAGGCGGCCGCCGTGGTGATCAATTTGAGGGCGGATGCGGGCACAAAGCGGCGATCGCCTTGCCAGTTGAGGGTTTGACCGTTGGGCAGAAGGGCATACACCCCCAAGCGGGCAGGGGCCAGGCGGCGATCTATTTCCGCCAGATGGGCGGTGGCTTGGGGCAGGCAGAAGGGGATCACGGCGCGAGGGGACGAAACTCCACCGTATCGCGGCGGATGGTCATTTCCAGGTTGGCCAAAACGTCTTGCCCCAGCAACGCAATGTCGATCGCATCGTTCAGAATCACGGGGACATTGCGGGCGGTGCGTTGGCCAAGGGTGAGGGTGCGGGCCACGCCCACCGGCATTCGGACTTGGCGATCGCTGGCGGTGCGCAGGCGGCTGGTGCCGACGGGCACGATGCCCAGGGCATTGGCGGTGGGGGCCGTCAGCACGGTGATGCCGGCCCCGGTATCCAAGATGGCTTCGATGGTTTGCTCGCCTTGGGGGCCCCACGGTCAACGCCACAATGGGGATGCGTCCCTGCCGGCGCAAAATCGGTACGGTGAACCCGCCGGCGGTCGAAGCCGCACTGGGCAAAGCCGTTGGCACAGGCCGCGGCGTTCCCTTGCCGCAGAGGGCCGACAGGTCTTGCACTTGGCCGCCCGGCCGCACCAAAAAACACGGGCTGTCCGGCAGGGACTGGGCGATCGCAGGCATCCCCCCCAACCACCAGACGATCGGCAAAAGGTACCGGGAGATCATGCCGTTGACCCAAAGCATCGCTATCAATGTAGCCTGAATGACCCGGGGGATGGTTGCCGCCCCTCGCCTTGCCCAAGACCGGGGTCAAGTTTTCCGCTTTATAGTCATTTCAAATATGTTTGCGACAGTCTCGCCCTCACCCCCAACCCCTCTCCCAGGGAGGGAGAGGGGAGTAAAGGCAATCAAAACAATCGCGGTCGTACCACTTTTAATTAAATTAACTATACGTTTGGTGCAGCTTTTAAGAAAAAAACGGGGGATTGGGCCCAACGACTTGAAAACAACTGGAGCAATTCGGGGGCGTTTTAGGTAATTTTCAGGTTACAGCATAAAAAAGGGCTCTTGATTCTGGGCGGTGGCGACCCCTGGGCGATCGCGCTCGATCGAGCCGTCCACCAGTTCAATCAGGCGATCGGCAATGTCCAGAATACGGTTGTCGTGGGTAACCATCAAAATGGTGGTGCCTTTTTCTTTGACCAACCGTTGCATGCGTTCCACGACTTCCCGGCCGGTTTTTTTGTCGAGGGCTGCCGTCGGCTCGTCGGCCAGCACCAGTTGGGGTCGATGCACCAACGCCCGGGCGATCGCCACCCGTTGCTTTTGGCCGCCCGAGAGGGCCTGGGGCAAGTAGTCGATGCGTTCCCCCAGACCCAGTGCCGTCAACATGTTGGCGGCCTGTTCCCGCCGGGCCGCCGTTGCCCCGTGCAAATCCAGGGCCAACATCACGTTTTGCCGTGCCGTCAGCGAAGCAAACAAATTGTGCGCCTGAAAGATAAACCCAATGTTGCGGCGCACCGCCACCAAATCCTGGGCCGACAACCCCACCAATTCTTGGCCGAACACCTGCAAACTCCCGTCCGTCGCCGTCCGGAGAGCCCCCAACAACGTCAGCAGCGTGGTTTTGCCCGAACCCGAAGGCCCCGTCACAATCACAATTTGCCCTGGGTCAATGGTCAAATTGATGTCAAACAGAACCTGTTTGCGGAGGTCGCCGGCCCCGTAGAAAAAATTGAGGTTGCGAATGGCCACGGCGGGTACATTTTGCATAAATTTAGGGGCCAATGGTTAAGATTCTCAGATAAAAACTTTAACGGGCTCTGGGTTGCCCTTAGGATAGAAGCCAACTCAATTTTGGTGCAAACGTCGGTTGGGGGAAAGGGTATGGGTGTGAACATAGAGAGTCGGTGGGCACCGGAAACCGTTGCGGCCGTCAAAGCGTTTGTGGCCAAATGGTTGCAGTTGGGCAAACACTTGGAGTTGCCGGGGCGCAGCGCCCCAGCGATCTTGCGGGAAACCGTGCAGGGCGATCGATATACGCCGGCTTTTGAAGCGCTGTGGGTTTCCATTGTTCGGGTCGAGCTGGGCAATGCCTACCTCTCCGGTACCGACGTGACCATTGCCGATTTGCTCACCGGCCGTTGGGAATTGCAGGCCTGCGGGCGCTGCGGTTTGCCCGTGCCGTTGCCGCCTTTGGGGCAGGCCTACTCTGGGCCCTGTGTTTGCGCCGATTTGACCGATTGGCCCAACGCCGAAACGGTGCCCCCCCACCAACCCGTCCAATCGGAGCCCTACTTCCAGGATATTCGGAACCGCCTCGATCGGGATTCCCAGCCGTCGCCATGCGCATCTTGATTACCTGCCCGCCGATGTTGGCGGCGACCGATCCCTGGCGCGATCGCCTGGCGGGGCATACCCTGATCGAAGCGCGGGGGGCGCAACAACTCCAGGTTGGGGAATTGCAAAAGCTGGTGGTGGGTTGCGATGGGGTGATTGCCGGGGACGATCCCTTCACCGAAGAGGTGTTGATGGCGGGGTTGCCGACCCTGCGGGCGATCGCCAAGTGGGGCATTGGGTTGGATGCCATTGATTTGGCGGCGGCGGCCCGGCATGGCATTCGGGTATCGAACACCCCCCAAGCTTTTGGCGACGAGGTGGCTGATGTGGCGATCGGGTATTTGGTGATGTTGACCCGGCATTTGCACCGAATCGATGCCCAAGTGCGTCAAGGGCACTGGTACAAACCCCAGGGGGTTTCCCTGCGGGGCAAAACCGCCGGCATTGTGGGTTTGGGAGACATTGGTCGGGCGATCGCCGGCGCTTGCGGGGGATGGGGTTGCGGGTGGTGGCCGCCGATCCCAGTCCGCCCCCGTCGGAATTTTTGCGGGAAACCGGCGTGGAAATGGTGCCCCTGGCCGCCCTGTGGCCCCAAGCTCAGGTTTTGATGCTGGCCTGCCCCCTCACCGCCGCCACCCATCGCCTTCTGAACGAGGTCGCCGCCGCCCAATTGCCGGACAACGCCTACATCATCAACGTGGCGCGGGGCCCCCTCATTGCCGAAGCGGCTTTGCTGACCCATCGCACCAAATGGGGCGGCATTGCCCTGGATGTGTTTGAACAGGAACCTTTGGCCCCGGACTCCCCCCTGCTCGCCCTCGACGGTTTGATTGTGGGCAGCCACAACGCCTCCAACACCCAAGAAGCCGTGGCCCGGGTCAACCACCGGGCGATCGCCAACCTGCTGCGGGATTTGGAAGGCGATCGCCTATGATAGGGAAACGATCGCATCCCTAAGCTCCTATGCTCAACCTGCTGCAAAACGTTCTGGGCAACCCCAACCAACGCAAGCTGGACAAGTTGCGCCCCGATGTGGTGTTGATCCAATCCTTTGAGGCGGAATTGGCAGCTTTGGACGATGCGGCGCTGGCGGCCAAAACCGGCGAATTCAAAGAACGTTGGCAAAACGGGGAAGACCTGGACGACTTGTTGCCCGAAGCGTTTGCCGTGGTCCGGGAAGCCTCCAAACGAATTTTGGGATTGCGGCACTTTGATGTGCAAATGTTGGGGGGCATGGTTTTGCATCGGGGCGAAGTGGCCGAGATGAAAACCGGGGAAGGGAAAACCTTGGTGGCGACCCTGCCCAGCTACCTCAATGCCCTCACCGGCAAGGGCGTGCATGTGGTGACGGTGAACGACTACTTGGCCCGTCGTGATGCCGAATGGATGGGGCAAGTGCACCGGTTTTTGGGGCTGAGTGTGGGCCTCATTCAGCAGGCGATGGACCCCGCCGAGCGCCAAAAAAACTACGCTTGCGACATCACCTACGCCACCAACAGCGAAATTGGTTTTGATTATTTGCGGGACAACATGGCCACATCCCTCGAAGAGGTGGTGCAGCGGCCGTTTCACTATTGCATCATTGATGAAGTGGATTCCATTTTGATCGACGAGGCCCGCACCCCCTCATCATTTCCGGTCAAGTGGAACGTCCTGCCGAGAAATACGTGGGCGCCGCGGAGGTTGCCCAGCAACTGCACAAAGAGAAGCACTACGAAGTAGATGAAAAGCAGCGCACGGCCATTCTCACCGATGAGGGTTTTGAAGTGGCGGAAAAGTTGCTGGGGGTCACCGATCTCTTTGACCAAGACGATCCCTGGGCCCATTACATTTTCAACGCCATCAAAGCCAAGGAATTGTTTGTCAACGATGTGAATTACATCGTCAGCAACGATGAGATTGTGATTGTGGATGAGTTCACCGGTCGGATCATGCCGGGGCGGCGGTGGAGCGACGGACTGCACCAGGCGATCGAAGCCAAAGAACGGGTCACGATCCAAAACGAAACCCAGACCTTGGCTTCGGTGACCTACCAAAACCTGTTTTTGCTGTACCCGAAGTTGGCGGGGATGACCGGTACCGCCAAGACCGAAGAGGCGGAGTTTGGCAAAATCTACAACCTGGAAGTGACGGTAATTCCCACCAACCGCAAGAGCGGGCGGGCCGATGTGGCCGACGAGGTGTACAAAACCGAAACCGGCAAGTGGCAAGCGGTGGCCCGGGAGTGCCAAGCCATGCACGAGCGGGGGCGGCCGGTGTTGGTGGGCACCACCAGCGTGGAAAAATCGGAGGTGTTGTCGCAATTGCTGATGGAGGCGGGGGTACCGCACAACTTGCTCAACGCCAAGCCCGAAAACGTAGAGCGGGAAGCCGAGATCGTGGCCCAAGCGGGTCGCCAAGGGGCCGTCACCATTTCCACTAACATGGCGGGGCGTGGTACGGACATCATTTTGGGGGGGAACGCCGATTACATGGCGCGCCTGAAGGTGCGGGAAGCCTTTATGCCGGCGATGGTGCGGGCCGACGACAGTACCGGCAGCGCCCAGCGCTTGTTTGGGGTGCGGCCGGTCGGGGGCGGTGGCTTTGGTCAGGAGCCGGGCCAGGGGGCTCTCCGCAAAACCTGGAAGCCTTCGGGCAACTTGTTTCCGGTGGAGCTGCCCCCCCAAGTCCAGAGCACCTTAAAGCAAGCGGTTGCCTTCGCCGAAGAACTGTTGGGGCCCCAAAGTTTGGCGGAGTTGGAAGCGGAAGATTTGCTGGCGATCGCCTCGGAGAAGGCTCCGACCGAAAACCCAGTGGTGCAGCGGTTGCGGCAAGCTTTTCAGGAAATTCGCGACGTGTACGAAACCCACACCCAGCAGGAACGGGAAAAGGTCACCCAATTGGGGGGGCTGCACGTGATTGGCACCGAGCGGCACGAGTCGCGGCGGGTGGACAACCAGTTGCGGGGGCGCTGCGGTCGCCAAGGGGATCCGGGATCCACCAAATTTTTCTTGAGCCTGGAAGACAACCTGATGCGCATCTTTGGCGGCGATCGGGTCAAATCCATGATGAACGCTTTTCGGGTGGAAGAAGATATGCCCATCAGCGCCGGCATTCTCACCCGCAGCCTGGAAAACGCGCAGCGCAAGGTGGAGACCTTCTACTACGACATGCGCAAACAGGTTTTTGAATACGATGAAGTTCTGAACAACCAACGTCGTGCCATCTACGCCGAGCGATCGCGGGTGTTGCGGGGGGAAAACCTGCGCGATCGGGTGATCGAGTACGCCGAAAAGACCATGGAAGAAATTGTCTTGGCCTACGCCAATCCCGACTTGCCGGCCGAAGAATGGAATCTGGCCAAAATGGTGGAGAAGGTGCAAGAGTTTGTGAATTTGCTGCAGGATTTGCGCCCCGAGCACCTCGACGAACTCACGGTGCCGGAAATCGTGTCGTTTTTGCAAGAAGAAGTGCGGCGGGCCTACGAACTCAAAGAAGCCCAGGTGGACAGCCTGCAAGGGGGGCTGATGCGCCAGGTGGAGCGCTTTTTCATCTTGCAACAGGTGGATACGTTGTGGCGGGAGCATTTGCAGGGGATGGAAGCCCTGCGGGAATCGGTGGGTTTGCGGGGCTATGGGCAGAAAGACCCCCTCATCGAGTACAAAACCGAAGGGTATGAATTGTTTTTGCAAATGATGACCGATATCCGGCGCAACGTGGTGTACTCCATTTTTGAGTTCGATCCCCAGCCGCAACCGCAACCCACCACCATCGAAGCCGAGTTTGTGTGATTGATTGGAGACGGGGGCAAGCCCCGCCCCCAGTCCGCCCTCCTCCCCCAGAACGGGAGAAGGGGAGCGGAACCCTTGAACCTAGAAGAACTGGACGTTGTTGGCCGTGAAACCGGTGGCGTTGAAGCCCGACAGTACCGCCAACACCCGCTCGTTGCCGCCAAAGCCCGGGGTGGCATCTTCCACATAGACCACAGCCCCTGCCGCCGAAGCCGCCACGTTCAGGTTGCCGTTGGCGCTCCCAAACGTCGAGGCGATCGAGCGGGCCACCCGCAGGCGATCGCTGCCCGTGCCAAAGTCGGCGATGACATCGGCCGTGGCCGCACCGGTACGCAGCTCTTGGAGCCCGGCGTACACAAAAATGTCATCGCCGGGGCCGCCGGTGAGGGTATCTTGACCGTTGCCACCGGCAAGGATGTCGTTCCCCGCTCCGCCGTTGATGATGTCGTTGCCGGTATACCCCAGCAACACGTTGTCGTTGGCATCGCCGGCAATGGTGTCGTTGCCCGTCACCTTGAACACGGCGGTGGCGCGGGTGGTCGGATCGGGATTGAGCACCGTATCCTGGCGCTGGGCCACGTTTTGAATCCGGGTATCCTGGGCGGGAGGCAAATCCGCACCGCCGGCGATCGTGGGGGCGGTGTAGGGGGTTCCCACGGGGAAATTCACCCGTAGGTAATCCGCCAAAGCCCGTTGCTCCCGGTTGGCCGCACTGAAGTCCCCCGAAGCCCCCGGATCGAGGTCTACCCGGTTGAGGGAAATCCCATCGTTGTAGCTGGCAAAGGGATAGCTGTCGCCGCCGCCCGCCAAGAAGCTGAGGGTGGTCATGCGGAACGTCCGGTTGGGGTTGCCCTGCACTTGCCCGTTTTGCACCACCACATCCACCACGTTGCCGTTGTCGTCCAAAATCGCCAAGGAACGCACCCGGGCACCGGTACCCAGATCGGTACGGCTGGTTTGGCTGAGGTCAAAGCTGTAGGCCATGCCGCCAATTTGGGCAAACCGCCCTTGGTTGAACGGACTGCCCGACACCACAAACTCAAACACATCCTTCACTTCCCGGGCTTCCAACGTCACCAAACTAAGGGCGTTGTTGAAGCGCAAAGAGTTCTCGATGTCCAATTGGGAAATGCCCCCCTCCGGCTTCGGTGGCGTGGAGGTGGGGTTAGCCCCCGGCGGCTGAAAGCGAATTTCGGTGCCCCCTTGCCCGCCCCGGATTTCGCCGATGGAATCGCGAATGCCCCCGCCGTTTTTCAGCGAGAGGATGGCGCTGCTGTCGCTGGCCCGCACCGCCTGCAGGTTGGCGTCGGCGGTCAAGTTGCCAAAGTTGGTTTCCTGACCCCGCACTTCGCTGCGGCGACCGTCCAAATACACTGCCGTTTGCCCCACCACGTTGCCATCTTTCTGTTGCACCACGGCCCGCATGGCGTTGGTGATGGCCACCACGTCGGCATTGGGCGTCGCTTGCCCCGCCAACGTCACCGCTCCGTTGGTGGTGGTGTTCACTTCTTGCACCCCTTGGGCATCCGTTGGGAACGCGCCGCTGGTCAAGGGATTGTAGGAAGCGGGCAACACGTTGCCTTCGGCGTCAAACCCGATCGCCAACCGCCCCACATATTGGTAGTTTGAGGAGGCGTTCACAATGGCAATGGGCCGCCCGTCTGCCCCAAATGTAAATTCGGGATAATCCAAATCGTTGGCCCCAAACTCCGACCGCCGGCGATCGGTGGCATCCAACGTAAGGCGGTGGTTCCCGCCTGCCACAATCACGTCCACGTTGCGCAGCAAGGGCGCCAAGGCCACCTCGTTGGCGTAAATTTGCAGGT
>JAAUUG010000096.1 GCA_012031195.1 Oscillatoriales cyanobacterium SM2_1_8 | reverse complement strand
GGTCGGCGTTTTCCAAGATGTAGGTGCGATAAAGCTCGTTGGTTTCGGCAAGGCGGTAGGACATAACCATGGGGATAGGCCAGCCCCCCGATTATTTCATACCGAGACGCGCTTTCAGGGCAAACCACCGATTCCGCAACTTCCAGAAAAAACTGGCTTCCATGAACGCAATTTGATTTTGGGCGGTGGTCAGTTGCTCTTGATAAGCGGCAATTTGGGCTTGGTAAGCGGCGATCGCCTGGGCTTGGGCCTGCAAATCGTCTTGCATTTGTTGCAATTGTTGCCCCAGGTGGGCCCGATCCGTATGCACCGCCGCCAAGTCGGCGCCCAATCGGGTCAATTCCCCCGTGAGTTGGGTTTGGAGGGTGTGGCTGGCGGCGTAGGCGGCGGCGAGGGCGGTCTGCGCCTCTTGCAAATGGCGATCGCGTTGGGCCACTTCGACGGTGAATTGGGTTTGGGTTTGGGCCAGGTCGGCGGCGATCGCGGCCAGGCGATCGTGGGCGGCGGTGTTGTGGTGCCGCAGGTGCTGCACTTCGTCGTGGAGGGCGTGGAGGTAGGCCGCCAACCGGAGCCAGGTTTCTTGGCGGATCGCCGCCGGCAGAAAGTCGTACCGCGACAACATTTTGAGGTAAAGCTTGCCCAAATCCAGGTGGGCCGCCCCGTTCTGCTGGTGGGTGCGGCTCAATTGGCGATCGTGCACCCGAAAGGCGGCCAGTTCTTCCGGTACAAACCCGATCCAGCTCTGCCCCAAAAACCGCAGCCACAAATCCCAATCCACCAATTGCACCAACTCGCGATCGAAGCCCCCCAATCGCCAAAACGTTTCCCGGCGCAGCAAAACGTTGGTGGGCTCGCCAATTTTGTTGGCCGGCTCTTGCCAAAAGCCGCCGTCGCCCAACAAATCCAGACCGGGTTGGAGCGCCGCCAAACCGTGCCAGCCTCGGCTCACATCTCCGTACAACGCTCCATAATCTGCGGGCAAGGGCTGTGCCGATTTGAGGGCCCGCCGGCAAAACACCAACCCCAACCGCCCATCGCTTTCCGCCAAAGCCACCAGCTTGGCCACGCAATCGGGATGCAAAACATCGTCTTGAAACAGGTATTTGAGGTATACCCCCCGGGCTTCCGCCGCCAAAAAATTCCAATTGTCCACCGGGCGATCGCGCCGATGGGGCCAGATGCGCACCGGCGTCTTGCCGTGGCGATCGGCCAAGGCCCGAAACTCTTCCACAATGGCCAGGGTCGGATCGGTGGAGCCGTCATCCCCAATCAAAATTTCCAAGGGGCGGTAGGTTTGGGATAGGGCACTGGAAAGGGTCTCCCGCAGGTAAGCCGCTCCGTTGTAGGTGGGAACGCACAAACTGACCAAGGGGGGCTCAAGGCGACTCACGGCTTTGCTCAAACTTCAAGATGGGCTTTAGTGTATCGCCCATCGCCTGGGGCAAGGGGAGTTATCGCCACCCGAACCGGCGTTTGCACCGAAACCACCATTGGCGCAGCCGCCAAAATTTGCTGCTTTCCATGGCCCGTACCCGCTCCTGCCACTGTTCGGCTTCGGCCCGGGTGTAGGTCACCTCCACGGCCAGGCGATCGGCGGCCAATTGGGCGGCAGCCCGCTCCTCTTCGGTCTGGGCCAAGGCCCGTTCCAGCTTTTCCAGGCGGGTTTCGGCTACCTGCAGCCGCTGCCGGAGGCTTTCGGCCCGCTCCTGTTCGCGAAACCACAAAAACTCTTTTTCCGCCAAAATATCGGGCAAAAATTGATCGTAGAGAGCCTGATGCTTTTGGCACAGGTAACGCACCAGTTTTTGTTGGTTTTCCGGCTCTTTGCACCGGGCCACCATGGAATCGCTGCGCACCCGGTAGTCAAACATAACCGCCGGAATCCGGGCAAATTGCCAGCCCCGGGCCGCCACCGCCAACCAAAATTCCCAGTCTTCGTAGCCCAGGCGATCGGGCATCTGCTCGTCGAAGCCGCCCACCTGCTGCCACACCGTTTTCCGAAACACGCTGCAGGCATCGATAAAATTCGCCAACAACAGCCGGTACAACGAAAATTCCGGCAATTCCCAGCGCCCAATCTGCTCGCCGAAAAATTCCATGTCGCCGTAGACCACCCCCACTTCCGGCCGCGCCGCCAGGATTTCCGCGCTTTGCCCCAAGTAATTGGGTCGAATTTTGTTGTCCGCATCCAACGGCAAAAGGTATTCCCCCTGGGCCAACCCCATGCCCACGTTGCGGGCGTAGGCCAAACCGCCGTTGGCCTGATCGTGCACCCGATATCCCCTTTGCCGCAACTCCTCAAACACGGCGAGGGTCTCCGGATCGGTGGAGCCGTCGTTGATCACAATGGCTTCCCAACGGGTTTCCTGGCTGTGTTCGAGGCTGGCGATCGCCTCACGCAGGTAAATTCCGTGGTTGTAGCAGGGCAAAATCACCGAAAACAGAGGGGACATGACGGAATGGATGGGGCTAGCCGCCATGATACAGTTTTTCCATAAAGCGTTTGGAGCAAGACCATGAAAACCAAGGGTTGGGGCAGCAGCATCCTGGGCATTTGGCTTGGTCTGGGGATGGCTGGCAGCGGCGGCGCCACACCGCAAACCCTAGCCCAACCGCTGGCCCAATTGTTCATCGAATCGCCGGATACCCAGCCTTTTCGGATTGGCGATGCCGAAATTCGGGAGTTGCTGCAGCAGGGGCAACGGGACACGGAGCGCCGAGACGTGGCGGCGGTGGTCAAGCCCTTGGCGCGGTTTGTGTATTCCGAAGACGAAAGCCGGTTTGCGACCACCAACGAAACGGTACGCACCCGCCTGTTTGGCAGGTTTGCCCACGAGCAAGAAATTCGCCAAAATTTCGCCGCCGTTGCTCAGGTTGCTTTTCTGACCTACCGGATCGACGATGTGCTGGTATCGCCCGATGGCAAACACGCGATCGCCCGCGATCGGGCCCTGATCGACGTGACCTTGGTGGACGGCAGCCGCCTGCTGGTAGCTTCCGGCGCGGTGACCCGCTGGGCCATGGTGGGCGATCGCCCCCAAATGATTTCCAGCCAGACCCACAGCGAAGTGTTGCCGGTTTCCACGTTGCCGCCGCGCCAACCCTAGGGCACCGGCTAGGATGGGGGTACCCAATCCGGCTATCCTTATGAGCTATTGCCTGATTTACGACGGGGAATGCAACCTCTGTGCCAATTTTGTACAATCCTTGGCGACGGTGGATCGGGGCCGTTTGCTGACCTATGCCCCCATGCAGGACGCGGCGATTTTGGCGACTTGGGGCATCTCCCCTGCCGAATGCGAGATGGGCATGATTTTGGTGGATGTCGATCGCCCGCAACGGCGGTGGCAGGGGAGCGCCGCCGTCGAAGAATTGACCCGGTTGGTGCCGATTGGCGCGGCCACGGTGGGGTTGTACCGTTGGTTCCCCGGCCTGAAAACCTTGGGCGATCGCCTCTATGCCCAAGTCCGCGACCATCGCTACCGCTGGTTTGGCCGTCGCTCCTCCCTGTATCCTTCGCCCTATCCCGTGGGTTGCCGCGCCGACGGTTGCACTTTGCCCAAATCGGCGCCCAAATCGGCGATCGACAGCGTATCGTAGCGTTCAAACGGCTGTCGAATCCAGGGATGGTGCGGCAGGTGCACCGCGTAAAAATCCGGCACAAACCGAGAATGCCCTTTGTACCAAAGGACGGCCGTTTGCAATTGGGTAGGCTGGAGTTGGGACTGCAGTTGGGGCACCAATTGAGCCAAGGTTTCGCCAGAATCCACCATATCGTCCACCACCAAGAGGCGATCGCCCAAAACCTCGCCGGCGAAGGCAATGCCTGGGCCCAAGCGCAAGGAGCGACGCTGGCGATCGGCACCATAGGAAGCGGCGGCCACCACGGCCAAGGGTTTGCGCAGCAGCCGCGAGAGCACATCGCCCACCCGTAGCCCCCCCCGGGCCACCGCCACCACGGCATCCCCATCCCAAGAGGCTTGGGCCAGCTTGACCGCCAGGGTTTCGATCAAGCCGTGGTATTCCGCCCACGATACGGCAATTTCGGCGACTTCCATGGTGTCGGGCAACGCAATACCTGTAGCATAGACCCATCCCTATCCCGAAAATTTGGTGAACATCGCGTGTTACGGGCCCGCCGGCAAGCCGGGCACCCCCCACGGCAGCAGTTTTGTTTCCGCCAATTATTTGCTTTTGCAATACCTGTTGGTGCAGGGGCACACCATCACCCGGTTTGGCTTTCAAGAAGATGCCCCCGACTTGGCGGCTTACCCCAACTATCGCTACGTTACGGTGGATGCCACCGCAGGCTGGACAGGACGGTTGGCGGAGTGGGGCAAGCAAACCTGGTTTCCCCAACACTCCAATGCGGGTCTGTACGGCTTGGCCAATCGGCTCTGGGGAGGGTTTCGCAGCGCCACCCAAGAACAAGCCTTGGCTCGCATCGTGCAGCAGTACCATCGCCAACAACCGTTTACCCTGTTGTTTTTTTGGGGCTTGCCGGCGGTTTTTCAGGTACCTGGTCTCCCCACCGTGGCGTGGCTGCAGGGCCCGTTCCATACCGAGATGGCAACCATCCAACGCCTAAAAGCCGAGATTGTGCATTATTGCGGCCCCACCGAGTACTGGAAATTGCACATCTTCTATACCCTGCGTCTCTTGACGGTTCGCCGTGTGGCCGCCCGCCCCCAACTGTCCTTGGTTCCCAGCCAATGGTCGCGGCAAGAGGCGATCGCCTGGGGGATGCCGCCCGATCGCATCCAGGTATTGCCCTACCCCATCGACCTGGAGACATTCCGGCCCCAGCCCCCCCAGCCCACCGCGCGGTTCCGGTTGTTGTGGTTGGGGCGGATCATTCCCCGCAAACGCCTGGATTTGCTGATGGCGGCCCTGGCCCTGTTGGCCGCCGAACGGCAAGACGTGGTGTTGCAAATTGTGGGCGGGTTTGCCTACGGTTTCGGCTATCGGCAATGCTTGGAACGGTTTCCCTACCCGGAAATGGTGGAATACTGCGAAGGGGTCACCCACGGCGAAGTGGTCGCGTTGTTGCAGGCCTGCGATGCCATCGTGCAACCCTCCGAATCGGAAAACTATGGCTCGGCGATCGCTGAAGGTCTGGCCTGCGGTCGCCCCGTGATTGCCGGCCCCACCAACGGCACCCTCGATTACGCCGGAGAAGCGGCCTACCGGTTTGCCGAATACACCCCGGCATCCCTCAAAGCCACCCTGGCCTTTGCGATCGACGACATTCGCGCCCACCGGGAAGCCCGCAACCTTGCCGCCCGTCAAGCCGCCGAAACCCACCTGCATCCCCAAATCGTGGGCGATCGCCTGATAGCCCTTCTTGGATCACGCCCCATCCCATCCCCCTAACCGCCAGCGCCAGCGGAAAAGCGGCGATCGCCTTTTTGGCAACAACCCGCAACAAAGTTGCCTTTCGATCGCAAAAGTCGGGGGGCGCGATTTGGTGCGAAAGCCTGCCATCTGGGCGTTTTGTCCCCATTGGACCCCGGCCGTCGGTTTGATGGAAGTTGAAAAATAGGCGGGGGTCAACTATGTTTGGGGTGGATGTCACCTTAACCCTGCGGAAAAGCTATGTTGTTTGCCGCTTTATATCTTGTTTTTTCCTTGGCACTCATTGTGGGCGCCGCCTTCTTTTTTGCCAAAGCCTTGGGAACCCTTCGCCGCAACGGTGCCGCCGGCCCCGTCCGCCCAAGCCCGACCGACCGCCTCTTGGCCCAAACCAGCCGCGAAGAAATTGTGGCCCGTTTGGAGCGTCAATTTGCCAGCAGCCCTTCCTCTCAGGATCTGTAGCCGCAGCGTTGACCCAATCGCCCGTAGTATAGATGAGTATTTTGGTCGCATTGGAAACATGATGACGGTTGGCACCAAAAAAGCACGATCCGCCGAAACCAGGGGCGAAATCAGGTTGGACGCTCGGCCGTCGGGGATCGAGCTCGATCCGTTGGTGCCGGAATCTTTGCCCTTGAATTCTTTGGCCATGAATCCTTGGGCGATGGATTATGGAGCCCGCCGCCGCCAGCGCCGCCAGCAGCAACGTCATCGGGCCCTGGTCGGATTTTGGCGACTTTGTGCGTTGGGGGGTCTGATCTCCGGGGCCTACTGGTTGGCCGATCGCCCGGAATGGATGCTGCACAACGCCCAACAAATCGAGGTGCGGGGCAATCAAGCGATCCCCACCCCCATTGTGCAAAACGCCTTGGGGGTAACGTCGCCACGGCCCATCTTTCGGGTTGATCCCAAAACCCTCACCCAGCAGGTGCAAGCCCTGGCCCCGGTTCGCAGTGCCAGCGTCCAACGTCAGCTTTTCCCCGCGAAGTTGGTGGTCGAAGTGGCCGAGCGGCAACCGGTAGCCCGCTTTCAGTACCAAGGACAGCAGGGGGCGATCGATGCCGAAGGAATTTGGCTCGATCCCAAAATCTACCGTACCCGGCAACAGCCCCAATTGACGCTGCTGGCCGATGCCACGTTTGCCCGTCAAGACTGGCCCCAATTGTACGATCGCCTCCAGCGCAGCCCGGTCATCCTGGCCCAAGTGGATGCCCGCGACCCGGCAGACCTCAGGGTAACCCTGCCCAGCGGGGCGATCGTGCGCTGCGGCCCCTTCCAACCCGAACGCCTCGAACATCAGTTGCAAAAACTCGACAGCCTCCGTCATTTTCCAGCCCTAGCCCAAAAAGGAGCCATTTTGGATCTTGTGGATCCAACACGCCCCCTGCTGGTCACCGCGCCCCAACCGAGTTCGTGAAACAACCCAAAAAACAACGCGGGTGTGGAAGCCTTGACAGGATTCGGTGCGCAAAAATGCGGTGGGAGAACGAGAAACCCCTATAATTGGGGGCATCTTCCCCAAGGTTGCGCCCATTTTGGACTCTGAGCTAGAGATTCTGATCCAGAGGAAAGAACCAAAGGAAAGGGCCAAAGGTAAAGAGCCTGGCCAAGCTGGCTTGAACCTGCGCTTCAAGTTGCTTTGATGTTCCAAGCCATTGGTGTTTTAGGCGATTGCTAGAGCGATTGCCTGGGCGATTGGTTAAGACCGTGTGGAATAGTAAGCAATAATGCGTAGGAAGAGGGTATGCTTGAGCCCAACCGTCGGCCCTCCGACGAGCCTGCCAAAGCCCAGCCCGATCCTGAAGAAGGCGTGCCGGAGCGAAGCCTCGTCACGGAGCCGGGCCAAGAGTCGGCGATCGCCGATCTTTCCGGGACACTTTCCGAGACCGCAACGGAAGCCAAAAGCGAGTTGGCAATTGTACCGGCAACGGTTTTGCCTTTGGGCGAGTCCTCCGCACATCCAGCAGCGAACCCAGCAGCAGAGAAGGCAATGAATCCGGGAATTTATGTAAACGGCCCCCGCAACCACGCAAAACCCATGGCAATGGACGGCGATTTGGACAACATCACCCTTGGCAGCGTTGCCCGCATCAAAGTGATCGGGGTCGGGGGGGGCGGCGGCAACGCCGTGAACCGGATGATTGCCGGCGAATTAACGGGGGTCGAGTTTTGGTCGTTCAATACCGATGCTCAAGCCTTGCTGCAATCTTCGGCCAGCCACCGCTTCCAGTTGGGACAAAAGCTGACCCGGGGGTTGGGGGCGGGCGGCAACCCGGCGATTGGTCAAAAAGCCGCCGAAGAATCCCGCGAGGACATTGCCCGGGCGATCGACGGTGCCGATTTGGTGTTCATTACGGCGGGGATGGGGGGGGGAACGGTACCGGTGCGGCCCCCATCGTGGCGGAAATTGCCAAAGAAGCGGGGGCTCTGACCGTTGCGATCGTGACCAAACCCTTTGCCTTTGAGGGCAAGCGGCGGTTGCACCAATCCGAAGAGGGTCTCGAGGCGCTGCAGAGCCGGGTGGATACCCTGATTGCCATTCCCAACGATCGCCTGTTGTCGGCGATCGCCGAGCATACGCCGGTACAGGAAGCGTTCCGGGTGGCGGACGACATTTTGCGGCAGGGGGTGCAAGGCATTTCGGACATCATCACCATTCCGGGGTTGGTGAATGTAGATTTTTGCCGATGTGCGGGCGGTGATGGCCGATGCGGGGTCAGCCTTGATGGGCATTGGCATGGGCTCAGGCAAGTCTCGGGCGCGGGAAGCGGCGATGACGGCGATTTCTTCGCCCTTGCTGGAGTCGTCGATCGAGGGAGCCAGCGGCGTGGTGTTCAACATTACGGGCGGCGAAGACATGACGTTGCACGAGGTAAACGCGGCGGCCGAAGTGGTGTACGAGGTGGTAGACCCCGACGCCAACATTATTTTTGGTGCCGTGATCGACAACCGTTTGGACGGCGAAATCAAAATCACGGTGATCGCCACGGGTTTTCAGACCCGCAGTGCCTACGAACCCCCAGCGGCCCGGCGGGCAGCACCGTTGCCGGTTCGGCCCACGCCCATGCCCTCTCCCACCCCGACCGTAACGCCTTTGCACCCTGCCCCCGCGCCCGAAATCAAAACGAGCAAGCCCGGCTTGGACATTCCCGACTTTTTGCAGCGGCGGCGGGGTCGTTAGTGGATCATGGGAGTCCATCCTGACGAAAAAGCGCGATCGGCGGCCGACCTGCAAGCCTATTTGGTGGTGGCAACGGAGGCAGCGCGGGTGGGGGGAGCCATCCTCCGGCAACATTTTGGCAAGCTAACCGCAGCCACCGACATTGTCGAGAAGCAACCGGGGGATTTGGTCACGATCGCCGACCGCGAGTCGGAGGCGGCGATTTTGGCGATTTTGCGCAAACATTGTCCCGATTTTGACATCTTGGCCGAAGAGTCCGGACAGCAAAATCGCCAAAGCCCCTGGCTATGGGCGGTCGATCCCTTGGACGGCACCACCAATTTTGCCCATGGGTATCCGTTTGCGACGGTTTCGATTGGGTTGTTGTACCAAGGGGAACCGGTGGTTGGCGTGGTCTACGATCCGTTTCACGATGAGTTGTTTCGGGGGATCGTGGGGGAGGGAGCGACCTGTTGGTCGGGCGGCCAAGTGCGATCGCTGCGGCCTTCGACCACGGCCCATTTTCCGCAAAGCCTCTGGGTAAGCGGGTTTGCCTACGATCGCCGACGGGTGACGGACAACAACTATGCGGAATTTTGCCACTTTACCCATTTGACCCAGGGGGTACGGCGGAGCGGCTCGGCGGCGTTGGATTTGGCCTATGTGGCGGCCGGTCGGTTCGATGGTTACTGGGAACGGGGTCTTTCGCCGTGGGATTTGGCGGCGGGGGTGGTGCTGGTGCGGGCCGCTGGCGGCATGGTGACCGCCTACGATGGGGGCCCGTTTGATTTGGCTTCGGGGCGAATTTTGGCCACCAATGGGCTTTTGCATGAATCCGCCATCACCACGTTGGCCGGGGTATCTCCCCTGCCTGGCCCGTTCCCGGGGATCGAGTAATTCGCGGGTTTTTGGCTCCTTCAATTTCCATAGTTGTAAAATATAGTCATTTTCAAAATGTGTTTTGCGACAATCTTGCCCTCCCCCCCCCAGCCCCCCCCAAAACATCCCAATGGAGCCAGAC
>JAAUUG010000095.1 GCA_012031195.1 Oscillatoriales cyanobacterium SM2_1_8 | reverse complement strand
GGTTTGGGGGCTGCGCCCCCCAGCCAGGGGTTTCACCCCTGCCACCCCGTCCTAACCAAGCTATTTACGGCTATACAATTTGGGGAAGCGGGCGGAGATTTGCATGACCATTCGTCTTTACACCGATTTTGACGGGCCGTTGGTGGATGTGTCTGATCGCTACTACCGGGTGTATTTGGAGTGTTGCGAACGGGTACCGGCCGATACCCCCAAGTTGCCCCTCAGCCAAAACGCTTTTTGGGAACTGAAGCGAGCGCAGGTACCGGAACGGGAAATTGCTTGGCGATCGGGCTTTCAGCAACCCGAGCAAACCGAGGCTTTTGTCCGGTGGCGGCAAACCCTGGTGCATAGTGCCCCGTTTTTGGTCTACGACCGCCCCTGGTCGGCGGCGATCGATGCCCTCGAACAAGCGGCGGCGGCCGGCATCGACTTGGCCATCGTCACCATGCGTCGCCGGCGGGAGCTGCTGCCAGCGGTGGCGGGCTATGGATTGGGGCATTTGTTCCGCGACGATCGCCGGTTTTGTTTGCCGGATGATTACCAGAAAATGGGGGATACCCTCGACAAACCCCAACTGTTGCGACGGGCGGTCACGAGCTTGCCCCCCTGTACCCAAGCCTGGATGGTGGGAGACACCGAAGCCGATATTTTGGCGGCGAAGCGCAACAACATTCCCATTGTTGCCGTCACCTGCGGCATTCGCAACGAAACCCAGTTGAACTTGCATCACCCAGATCGTATTGCGCGGGATTTGACCGAGGCGATCGCCTGGATTTTGGTCAACGCACCGTCGTAAACCGAGCCCGAGGCTCGTCCCGCCACGGTCGCGGGGCAAAGGCCGGCGCCAACCACCCGGACAAATGGGCGGCCCGGCCTTCCCCCCAAGCTGCGGTCAAACCCCGCAAGAAGCGATCCTGGCCGCCATGAAACGTTTCGATCGACCCGGCCCCCCCCTCCAGCAACGCAAACCAGAGGGGTCCCCGTTCCCGGGTTTGCACCACCCCCGCCAACGCGCTCACTTCGTTCAGGGTGCCAGTTTTGACGAAGGCCCCCCCCGGCAAATCCCGGTGTTCGATCGTGCCACAACGACAGCGACCCTCCGGCAACAAATCCGCCAGGGTTAATCCCTGCTGCCGCGCCAAACGATCCAACGCCACCGTGAGGGCCACCGCCGCCCGGGGAGACATCCGGTTTTGCACCCCCAACCCCGAACCGTTCACCAACTGCAATTCCCCCGCCGGAATCCCCGCCAACCCCATCGCCCGCCGTTGCAATTGGGCGGCTCCCCCCAATTGGGCCGCCAACGCATCCGCCATAAAGTTATTGCTGTAAATGTTCAGGCGATGCAAAATTTGCCACAGGGGCAGGGATTCGTAGCGCAACAGGGTTTGGGAAGACAACGTCAAAGCCGAAGCCGTGGCCGGAGCCAGCACCTGGCCGGCGATCGCCACTTGGGGGCGGGGGGGAGGCGCCGCCATCTGGGCGTACTGGGCAGAGGCTTCGGGGGGCCAGAGGTTGGCATGGAGACCCTGCCGCAACCGCGTCGCCGCTTCCGTCCGATCGGTCGTAAAATTCATCCAAAAATTGCCGGTCACCACCAAATTGCCGGCCACACGGCGAATGCCCAGTTGGTGGAGGGCATGGCCCAGGGCGATCGCATCTTCCCAAACAAACAGCGGATCGCCGCCCCCCTGCACCAGCAAATCTCCCTGCAATACCCCGTTCGCGATCGGGCCCCCCGCAGCCACCGTGGTCACAAAGCGGTGATCCTCCCGCCATTGGTGCAGCGCCACCAACGAAGTCGCCAGCTTGGTCAACGAAGCCGCCGGCAACGGTACCGTCCCCTGGTGTTCTGCCAACACCAACCCCTCGGCCGATTGCAGCCAAAGGCCTTGGCGAGCCGCACCATAGCCCGCTTGCCGCAGCGCCGCCAACCGCTCCGCCTGCAGCCGGGTGCCCACTTCCCGCCCCGCCGCTGGCAACGTCGCCAGGCGATCGCCCATCGCCACCGCCATCCATAGCACCCATTCCCACATACGGCCCCCCATCCCTCGCTACAATTGGCCAGAATTTTGCCTTTTTGAGCCCCCACCTATGGACGACTTTCTGGCCCTTGGTTACCTGGCCGCCCTGGTCGGGATGCTGGCGCTCCTGGCCCTGCTCATTGTTCGCCAAGTGCTGCGCAACCGCGACCTTGAAAATATCATCTCCCGCCTCCAACCCAAACTGCAACAAGGACAGGGTACACCCGAAGAGTTTTATGAATTGGGCGGCGTATACCTGCGGAAAAAACTCTACAGCGCCGCTGCGGGGGAATTCCAAAAAGCCCTGAAACAGGGTGGCACCTTCCCCGAACTTTACAACGCCTTGGGCTACGCCTACTTTTGCCAACAACAACTGGACTTGGCGATCGCCAACTACAAAAAAGCCCTGGAGCAGCAGGGGGGGTACGTCGACCGCTTGGAACAACCTCGGCAACGCCTACGAACCAAGAAATTGGTGCCCCAGGCGATCGCCGCCTACGAACAGGCCCTGCAGGCCGATGCTGCCAACGAAACCGCCCGCCGTCGCCTCACGGCCCTGCAAAAACGGTTTGCCCCCCCCGCCTCCGAAACCCCTGCCAAAAGCTAAGATTTGTTACGAGGCGTGATCGCGATCGCCAACTCTGGATAGAGAATAAGCAAAGTCATGGCATAAGATGAAAAGGGTTCGCGCAAGCCAAGCCCACCCATCCTCAGGCATGTTCCACGGGCCACAATGTTCTGAATGTTCGGAGAATTCTCGTTGGAGGGTTTTCGAGCGGGGCATGAAAGTTCGGGAGATACTGTCTGCGATGTGGGATCGGGTAGGGTCACGAATCCCAGCCATAAGAAATCGCTACCCAGCATTTACATACCTTTTGGAGGAAATCGTTACATGAGCGTAGTCACGAAATCGATCGTGAATGCCGATGCCGAAGCCCGGTATCTGAGCCCTGGCGAACTGGATCGCATCAAAAGCTTTGTGACCTCGGGCGAGCGTCGCTTGCGGATTGCCCAAACCCTGACCGAATCGCGGGAGCGCATCATCAAGCAGGCGGGCGATCAACTGTTCCAGAAGCGGCCGGATGTGGTTTCGCCCGGTGGCAATGCCTACGGCGAAGAAATGACGGCGACTTGCCTGCGGGACTTGGACTACTACCTGCGGTTGGTGACCTACGGCATCGTTTCCGGTGACGTGACCCCGATCGAAGAAATCGGCATTGTCGGCGTGAAGGAAATGTACAACTCGCTGGGCACCCCGATTCCGGCGGTGGCAGAAGGGATTCGCGCCATGAAGAACGTGGCAGCCTCGCTGTTGTCTGGGGAAGATGCCGCCGAAGCTGGCTACTACTTCGACTACGTGATCGGTGCGATGCAGTAGTTTTTTCCTTTTCAAGATTTTCTGTACACCTTTTCAACATAAAAAAGATGCAAGACGCTATCACGGCTGTAATCAATTCTTCGGACGTACAGGGTCGTTACCTGGATGTGGCTTCGCTGGAGAAGCTGAAGGCTTATTTTGCGACGGGTGAGTTGCGGGTGCGGGCAGCTGGCACGATTTCGGCCAATGCGGCGACGATTGTGAAGGAAGCGGTGGCGAAGGCCTTGTTGTACTCGGATGTGACCCGTCCCGGTGGCAACATGTACACCACCCGTCGCTATGCGGCTTGCATTCGGGATTTGGACTACTACTTGCGCTACGCCACCTACGGGATGTTGGCGGGCGACCCGTCGATCTTGGACGAGCGGGTGTTGAACGGGTTGAAGGAAACCTACAACTCGCTGGGGGTGCCCATCGTATCGACGGTGCAAGCGATTCAAGCGATGAAGGAAGTGACGGCGGCTTTGGTCGGCACCGATGCCGGCAAGGAAATGGGCGTGTACTTTGACTATATCTGCTCGGGCTTGAGCTAGGTTTTGGGTTCCGCCTGGGTTCTACCCCATCGGGCGGCTCAAATTGAGGGCAAACAAAGGGCGAGTCGCAGATTGGGAGCCGGTGCTTCTATCCGTGGGCTCGCTCTTTTGATAGCCATTTGGTAGCCATTTGGGATAGCTATATTCGGCTAGGCTCGGACATCGAAGGAAAGGGGGGGCACAGCCCCCAGTCAGGGGTTTCCCCCCTGCACCTCGTCCTAACCAAGCTACCTACGGCTATGGTCATTGGCAACGACCAGCAACGCGGCAAATTCAGAAGTGTTTACGGGAAAAAATCGATATGCGCATGTTTAAGGTGACGGCTTGCGTGCCGAGCCAGACTCGGATTCGGACGCAGCGGGAGTTGCAGAACACGTTTTTCACCAAGCTGGTGCCCTACGAAAATTGGTTTCGGGAGCAGCAGCGGATTCAAAAGATGGGCGGTCGCATTGTGAAGGTGGAGTTGGCCACCGGTCGGCCGGGCATGAATGTGGGCGTGAAGTAGCCGGATTGGGAACCAGGGATTGAGATTCCGTTGAGTCATAGCCAGGGGGGCGACGCTCCCCTTGACCCTCTGTCCCAACCGGTCTATCTATTTGCCTATTTACAGCTCGGGTTTTCTCGAAATTGCCGGTGGGTCAAATATGGCTATATTCGGGTAAGTTCGGACATGGGCGTGAAAGGGGGTTTGGGGGCTGCGCCCCCAGCCATGGGTTTCACCCCTACACCCCATCTTAACCAACCTGCTTACGGCTACATCCGTCGGGTTAAGTATCCTCTGTGCCCATCCACGGTGCGGGGGATATTTTTTGGCCAAATTTTGTGGCGAAAGGGTTGGGGAAAAGTGCCGCCGGTCTTTGCCATTAAACTCAGGTCTATAATGGATCGGCTGCGCTGGGGAAGTCCCGAAATGGTCTTAACACATCCAACCGAATCTTCGATGCCATCTTTGCCGATCGCCTTGCCCGGTGAGGATGGGTCTGCTTGGACGGTGCGGGACAGCGAAGCCCTCTACCGGATTGAGGGTTGGGGGGAGCCCTACTTCAGCATCAACCAGGCGGGGCGGGTAACGGTGTCGCCCCATGGCGATCGCGGCGGTTGTGTCGATCTTTACGAATTGGTGCAAGATTTGCAGCGGCGCGGGTTACGGTTGCCTTTGTTGATCCGGTTCTCCGACATTTTGGCCGATCGCATCGAACGGCTGAACGCTTCTTTTGCCCGGGCGATCGCCCGCTACAACTATGGCGGGGTGTATCGGGGGGTTTACCCGGTGAAAGTGAACCAGCAGCGCCATCTGGTGGAAGAGGTGGTGGAGTACGGCAAGCCCTATCAATTTGGCTTGGAGGCGGGTTCCAAACCGGAATTGCTGATTGCCCTTTCGTTGTTGCGGACGCCGGGGGCGCTGTTGATCTGCAACGGCTACAAGGATGCGGAATTTATCGAAACGGCGTTGTTGTCGCGGCGGTTGGGGCAAAACCCGATTGTGGTGATTGAGCAACTGGAGGAGGTGGACTTGGCGATCGCGGCGGCGCGCAAGCTGGGCATTGCGCCGGTGTTGGGGGTACGGGCCAAGCTCAACACCAAAGCCAGCGGTCACTGGGAGGATTCGGCGGGGGAGCGGGCCAAGTTTGGGCTGCGGCTGTGGGAGATTGTGGCCGTGTGGGAACGGCTGCGGGCGGCAGATATGGGAGATGCCCTGCAATTGCTGCATTTTCACATCGGTTCCCAGGTGAGCTCTATTGGCGCCATCAAAGATGCGATTCGGGAGGCGGCCCAGATTTACACCGAGTTGGTGCGATTGGGGCCCCATGGGTTATTTGGATGTGGGGGCGGTTTGGGGGTCGATTACGACGGTTCCAAAACCAATTTTGCCGCTTCCAAAAACTACTCGATGCAAAACTACGCCTACGATGTGGTGGCGGGGATCAAAGACGCCTGTACCCAAAAGCGGGTGCCGGTGCCCACCATTGTCAGCGAGAGCGGGCGGGCGATCGCTTCCCACCAATCGGTGTTGGTGTTTGAGGTGTTGGGCAGCGGGGCGGTGACCCGAGAACCCATGCCGGCGCCGGACGAGGCGGATCCTTTGCCGATTGTCAACCTCTACGAAACCCTGAACAGCCTCACCTTGGAAACCTATCAGGAGTGTTACCACGATGCGGAACAGTTTCGCGATGAGGCGATCGCCGCATTTTGTTTGGGGTATTTGAGTTTGCAGCAACGGGTGAAGGCGGAACGGTTGTACGGGGAATGTTGCGATCGCATTTTGGCCATTGCTCGGCAGCAGGACTACGTGCCGGACGATCTCGAAGACCTGGAAAAAGCGGCAACGGTGTCGTACTACGCCAATTTCTCGGTGTTTCAATCGCTGCCGGACAGTTGGGCGATCGACCAATTGTTTCCGATGGTGCCCATTCACCGGCTGGACGAGGAACCGACGGTGCGGGCCACTCTGGCCGATCTCACCTGCGACAGCGACGGTCGGATCGATCGCTTCATCGATCTTAAGGATGTGAAGCCCTACTTGGAATTGCACCGGCTGCGTTCCGGCGAACCCTACTACATTGGGGTATTTCTCAACGGGGCTTACCAAGAAATTCTAGGGGATTTGCACAATTTGTTTGGGGATACGGACGCGGTGCATATCCAGGTGCAGCCGGACGGTTACAAAGTGGAACATGCGATCGCCGGGGACGCGATGGCGGATGTGTTGCGGTACGTCCAATATGATCGCCAAGCAATGGTGGAAAGCATTCGCCGGGCCACAGAGCAGGCGTTGCAGCAGAAGCAAATGACCATCGAAGAGGCGCGGCGGTTGGTGGAAACCTACGAACGGTGTTTGAGCGGCTACACCTACCTGCAGAGCGGGAACCCATGAAGGGGCCGGAATTGTTGGCCCCGGCGGGGGACTGGGAATGCGCCAAAGCCGCAGTGGAAAACGGGGCCGATGCCATTTACTTTGGCGTGGAGCAATTCAATGCCCGATTGCGGGCCCAGAATTTCACCCTGGCGGATTTGCCCGAATTGCTGGCGTTTTTGCACGGGCGGGGCGTGAAGGGCTACCTCACCCTCAACACCCTGATTTTTACCGACGAGTTGCCGGCGGTGGAATCCCTTCTCAAAACGGCGATCGCCGCCGGCATTGATGCGTTGATTGTGCAGGATGTGGGGCTATGCCGGCTGATTCGTCACCTGTCGCCCGATCTGCCGATCCATGCTTCCACCCAAATGACCATCACCAGTGCGGCGGGGGTGGCGTTCGCGCAAACCCTCGGCTGTGAATTGGTGGTGTTGGCCCGGGAATGCTCCCTCCGGGACATTGGCAAATTGCAGCGGGATTTGCAAGGGCGATCGCTGACGGTTCCCCTTGAGATTTTCATTCACGGCGCTTTGTGTGTTTCCTATTCGGGGCAATGTTTGACCAGCGAGGCGTTGGGGGGGCGATCGGCCAATCGGGGGGAATGCGCCCAAGCCTGTCGGATGCCCTACGAATTGGTGGTGGATGGTCAGGTGCACGACCTGGGCGATCGCCATTACCTGCTGAGCCCTCAAGATTTGATGGGAATGCCGCTGTTATCGGAAGTGGTGGCCGCCGGCATTGCCTCCCTCAAAATTGAGGGGCGGCTGAAGTCCCCGGAGTATGTAGCCACGGTGGTGAAATCCTATCGGCAGGCTCTGGACAAGGTGATGGGCGGTCAAAAAGCCGACATTCCGCGCTATGAGCTGGCCATGGCGTTTTCGCGGGGGTTGTACCCCGGCTGGTTGGGGGGCATCGACAACCAAGAATTGGTGGACGGGCGGTGCGGACGGAAACGGGGGGTGTACCTGGGCACCGTGCAAGCGATCGCCGACCGTGGGGTTTGGGTGGCGCTGGTGGAATCCGTGCAGCCTGGGGATGGGATTGTGTTTGATCGGGGGCAGCCCCAGATCAAAGAAGAAGGGGGGCGGGTGTATCGGGTGCAGACCCAGGGCGATCGCACCCATTTGCAATTGGGGGCGGGGGATATTGACTGGCGGCGGGTGCAACCGGGCGATCGCCTGTGGAAGACCAGCGATCCCGTCTGGGCCAAACAAGCCCGCCAATCCTATGCCCAAGTTGGCCAACGGGTGCCGCTGATTTTTACGGTGGACGGCGAGGCCGGCACCCCCCTCACGGTCACGGTGCAAGACGATCGCGGTCACATCGTGCAGGCCCGTTCAACGATGAACCTGGAACCGGCCCAACACCAGCCCCTCACCACCGAAACGTTGCGGCAACAATTGGGGCGACTGGGGAACACCGTTTTTGCGTTGCAACACCTGGAAAATCGGTTGGTGGGGGCGGTGATTTTGCCCGTCAAAGAGTTAAACCGGTTGCGGCGAGAATTGGGCGATCGCCTGTGGGCCCAGCGGCAACAGCCCCCCCGCTGGCAGTTCACCGCCAGGAGCCACCGCGACCTTTTGTCCCCCCGCCCCCGCCCCCCCGCGCCGTCCGAATTGTCGGTATTGGTCAGGAGTGCCCCCAACTGGACACGGCGATCGCCTTGGGGATTGTCCGCATTTATGTCGAATACGAAGACCCACGGCGGTACGCGGAAGCCGTGCAGCGGTTTCGAGCCCAAGCGGCCCCCGGGCAAAGCATTTGGTTGGCCCCCCCCCCACATTGCCAAACCGGACGAAAATTGGATATTGCAGCAGGTAAAACGGGCCGCCCCCGACGGGTACTTGGTGCGCAACTACGATCACCTCGAATTCTTTGCCGGCCATCCCATGGCTGCCGATTTTTCCTTCAATGTGGCCAACCCCCTGACCGCCCAGTTTTTGCAAGAAACCTACACCTTGCAGCACCTCACCGCTTCCTACGATTTGAACCTGAGCCAACTGGAAGCCCTGTTGCAGTACAGCGGGCCCACGT
Source organism: Oscillatoriales cyanobacterium SM2_1_8 (assembly GCA_012031195.1). GTDB lineage: Bacteria > Cyanobacteriota > Cyanobacteriia > Pseudanabaenales > Pseudanabaenaceae > UBA8156. The sequence goes on along the minus strand of JAAUUG010000095.1, from coordinate 716 downwards.
TGGAAATCACGATCCATCAGCACATTCCCATGTTTCACATGGAGCACTGTGTATTTTGCGCCTTTTTGTCCGAGGGCACCGACTTCACCAACTGCGGGCGGCCTGTGAACAACACGAAGTGAAGTTGCGCGATCGCGCCGGGGTCGAACACATTTTGCACGCCGATGCCGGTTGCCGCAACACTTTGTACAACGGCACCGCCCAGACCGGGGCCGAAGCGATCGCCCAATTGCGGGGGTGGGGAGCGCACCGGTTTCGGGTCGAATTGTTAACCGAAGATGCCACCGCCACCGCCAACACCCTCCGCTTGTATCGACAGCTTTTGGCTGGGGAAATGCCCCGTCAGCAAGCATGGCAGTCGCTGCAGGCCACCAGCAATTGGGAGTGACCCGGGGCAGCCTGCGGCACCGCTAGTTTTTGGGGGTATCGTCAAGCGCCTTGGGTACCTGCAACGGGCTCCCCTCACCGAACCGGAGAAATCAAAGGTGTTTTGAAAATTTACAGTCGTTTTGCGTAACGATGAGACAAAAAAACGGGGTCGCAGGGGTGAAGCTCCCGTACTAGGTTTTGTTGGGCTTTTGTTCGGCAGGAAAAACGTCTCACTCTCAATTGGAATCTGTTTTGCATAGCGATGAGACAAGACAGATCGGGTCGCAGGGGCGAAGCCCCCGCACTAGGTTTTGTTGGACTTTTGTTCGGCAGGAAAAACGTCTCAC
>JAAUUG010000094.1 GCA_012031195.1 Oscillatoriales cyanobacterium SM2_1_8 | reverse complement strand
GTTTTAATTAAAATGACTATATAGCTGTTTTGCATAGCGACGAGACAAGACAAGTCGGGTCGCAGGGGTGAAGCCCCCGTATCGGTTCTATTAGACGTTCGTTGGGCAAGAAAAAACCGTGTCGGTTTTAATTAAAATGACTATATTTGCAGCTATACAATTAAAGTTTCCAAAACCGGGAGGTTTGCTGTGGTTCCTTTGTCTGCCCCCCCCCTTGCCTCGATGGCGAGGTCACGATCGCCCATCAGCGCCTGGATCGGGCGATCGCCCGGTTGCAAACGACAGGGAGCCTGTTGCCCGACCAACCGGGGGCCGTGGCGGAAATTGTGGGCATTCTCAAGAGCTACGGCGAGGTGCTGGATGCCTACCAACGGAATTTGCTCTACATTGCCCACGACCAATTTTTGGTGTTGGTGCCCGTTTTCAAATACATGGACGGAGATACCCGCCCCGCCAAACTCTGGCGGCACTTTTGGCACAACCGCATCAACTTTGAGTTTGCCGAGTATTGCATGCGGGCCATGATGTGGCACGGGGGCGGTGGCGTGGATCGCTACCTCGATTCCCCAGAATTTCAAGAAAATGCCCGGCGGCGATCGCCGCCAAAGCCCAAACCGATCCTTTGCTGTGGGTTCTGGCCAAACTGTTGCCGGACTTTTTGCAGGAACAGGTGCGGCAGGCGAGCTACTATGCCGTGTTGGGAATGTTTTGGTCGGTGATGGCCCCGCTGTTCCTCGACCTCAGCGATCGCTACGATCGGGGGGAGATCTCCTCGGTGCCGGCGATCGTGGATCACGTCTTGGCCGGGTTGGTGGCGGCGGCGGCCAAGCCTTTGGTGTATCAAGTGCAAGCCCAAGGGGCAACCTACGACATTTTGCCGGAGGCGGCGGGTTTGACCTTTTTGGCCGATGCGGCAGTACCCTACGTCGAAACCGTCTTTTTCCGGTCGTTTCCGTTTCGGGGCACCGTTTCCTACAACGCCCAGGCGGGCAGCATTTCCCGCGATCTGGGGGAATTTACCTACGGCGCCCTCTACGCCGACCCGTTGCCCATTGGCGGGGCGGGCATTCCGCCGACCCTGTTGGCCCAGGATATGGTGCGCCAAGCGCCGCCCTACCTGCTGGAGTTGTACCAAGGTCAGCCCCGCTCCCTCGCCGCGGCCCCTGGCCTCGCCGTGCTATCGTTCCAAAAGTCCATGTTTTGCGTGACCAGTGCGGCCATCCGTGGCCTGGCACCCCATCCCCTCGCCAGCACCGACCCCAACCACCAAAGGATCAACCAAACTTACCTGCAGGCCTGGCGCGATCGCTCCAAGGTTCCCGCTTGCCCCAAATTTTGGCGGCGATGGAAGCCTGACCATAGCGCTTGGCTCCCACTTTCTGGTTCTTGAGGGTGGGCTGAGCGAAGCCGAAGCCCGTCGAAGAAGGGAGAGGGGCTGGGGGTGAGGGCAAGATTGTCGCAAACACATTTGAAATGACTATGCCACCCCTGCCCTTCCAAAGGAGGGGAATTTGAGAGGTGCTTTGGCTCCTGCTCCCCGATGCTTGAAGGAGAACCAAAATCCACGGGGCTTGAGCCATCAAAAAGCCCCCATGGGGGGGCTGTCAAAGAACGAACATCCACAGAATCGAGTGCGCGAACTTAGCGCGCCAGGGTTCCCACCGACAACGGAGCTTTCGCCGAAACCGTCGGCCACTTCAAGCCGGCGACCCTGGGCAGTTTCCCCGCCGCCGCCACCTGTTGATAGGTCTGCTGCACGCTGGCCGAAACCGCCGTCAGTTTGGCATCGTAGACCCCCGCCAACAGGTTGGGGTAGAAGCCCACGGCGATCGCCGGCACCAACAAGCAGGCAGCAATGAAGGTCTCCCGCGGTTTGGCATCGGTCAGAAGGTTGTCCAAAGCCGGCCCCGCCTGGCCGTAGAAGGCTTGCCGCAACATCGAAAGCAGGTAAATCGGGGTCAAAATCACGCCCACCGCCGCCAACAACACCAACACCGCCTTAAAGGGCTCGCTGTAGGTCGGGCTGGTGGCCGTACCCAAGAACACCGAGATTTCGCTGGCAAAACCGCTGGTGCCGGGCAAAGCCAAGGAAGCCATCGAGCCCGCCGTGAACAGGGCAAACACCGTCGGCATCGCTCGGGCCATGCCCCCCATCTCCGGCAGGTTGAGGGTGTGGGTGCGATCGTAGGCAATGCCCGCCAAGAAGAACAACGCCGCCGCGATCGCCCCGTGGGACACCAACTGCAGCATCGCCCCCCCCAGACCCACATCGGTGAAGGAAGCCAACCCCACCAGCACAAACCCCATGTGGGAAATCGACGAGTAGGCCAACCGCCGCTTCATGTTGGTTTGGGCCAACGAATCGAGGGCCCCGTACACGATGTTCACCACCCCCAAAATCGCCAGCAACGGGGCAAACACCAGGTGGGCATGGGGCAACATCTCCAGGTTGAACCGGATCAAGCCGTAGGCCCCCATTTTCAGCAACACCCCCGCCAAAATCATCGATACCGGTGCCGAAGCCTCGCCGTGGGCATCCGGCAACCACGTGTGCAGCGGGAATACCGACAGCTTCGTGCCAAAGGCGATCGCCAAAGCCGCGTACACCAACACCTCCAACGCCGCCGGGTAGGGCTTGTCCGCCAACACCGCCATATCAAAAGAGGGCGTGCCTGTAAACGCCAACGCCAACACCCCAATCAGAATGAAAATGGAGGCGATCGCCGTGTACAGGATGAACTTGGTGGCGGCATACCGCCGCTTGGCGCCCCCCAAATCGCAATCAACAGGTACACCGGCACCAACTCCAATTCCCACATCAAGAAAAAGAGCAGGGCGTCCTTCGCCGCAAACACCCCGATTTGGGCCCCGTACAACGCCAACATCAGGGCAAAAAACAAGCGGGGCTTGGTCTGCACCGACCACGAAGCCAAAATCGCCAGGGTGGTTACCACCCCCGCCAGCAAAATCAGGGGCATCGATACCCCATCTACTGCCAACGACCACTCCAAACCAATTTGGGGCACCCAAGGGAAGCGCTCCACCATCTGAAATGTCGGTTGGGTGCCATCGTATTGCCCCCAAACCCCCAAACCGCCAAAATCAAATCGGCCAAAGCGATCGCCAAGGCCACCCACCGCACCTGCTTGCCATCTTTGTCGGGAATAAACGGAATTGTGGCAGCCCCAACCATCGGCAGCAGCGTGATTGCGGTCAGCCAGGGAAACGTGGCCGTTGACATGTTGCGTGTCCCCTCTGCAGCTATGAGGATAAATACTTAGTCCATGGCTTCATTATATGAAACTTTGTAAACTTTGTGTCCCCGGAACTTTACATATTCTTAACGTTTCTTCATTGATAAAAGTCAATGGATGGGGTCATTGGGGAAACAGGGCGAGCCAGAGGGCGAGGGCGGGGAAGAGGGCGAGGCTGGAGAAGGCGATCGCCAGCAGCACGATATCGGGGGAAAAGCCGTATTCTTCGCCGAGGATGATGCCGGCGAGGGCGGTGGGCATCCCCGCTTCCAGGACGAGGGCGAGGCGTTGGGGGCCGGCGATCTGGAGCAGGGTGCAGGCCAGCCCTACGGCCAGGGGCAAGACCAAGGTTTTGATGGCGGCGGCCAGGAGGGCTTGGGGCCAAATTTGCCAGCGCAATTGGGAAAAGCGAATGCCGACCAGCAGCAAAGCGATGGCCGAAACCGCTTTGGCGACCCCTGCCAACCCGGTGACGATGGGCGGCGACACCCAGCCCCGGGATTGAGCGCCAAGGGTGAGGGCAAAGGCCCACAGGGACGGGGTCAGGGCCAAAGCCCGCAGTTGTTGCCACACCGTCGCCCCTTGGTTTTGGCTGCCATAGTGCCGGGCGATCGCCGCGCCAAAGCCGTAGCTGGACACAATGTTGTGGGCGAGGCTAAACATCACCACCCAGCTCAGCCCCTCTTCGTCCACGAGGTAGGGGGCTACCGCCAATCCCACAAACCCCGTATTGCCAATCGCAGCCGCCAAGATAAAGCCCGGTTTCTGGGCCATCGGCAGCGATCGCCCCCCCAGCCAGGCCAGGGTCACCCCCAGGGCCAGGGCCAAAACGGCGATCGCCGGCACCCACACCAACTGCCATGTCAAGGGGGCCGCCAACGTAAACGCCGCAATTTGGACAGGCACGCCCACCCAGTAAAGCGATCTCCCGATCCAGCGGGGCACCCAATCCGGCACCCAACGCAGCAACAACCAACCCGCCGCCATCCAGCCCACCAGGGGGGCGTACACCGTCAGCAACCGCGTATCCATGATGGGGGTTTGTACCGGCTCCCCTAGCCTACCCCCTAGGGGCGGGGGGGGCTGGCGGCTCAAAAAATCGGCAATGTAATTGGTGTAGACCTTGCCCTTTTGGAACTGCTCATCGTTCAGAATGCGCTGATGAAAATCGATCGTCGTGGCCACCCCCGTAATCGCGCATTCGCTGAGGGCCCGTTGCATCCGGCGAATCGCTGCGGGGCGATCGCTCCCCCACACAATCAATTTGCCCAACAGCGAATCGTAGTAGGGGGGAATTTCGTAGTCGGGATAAATGTGGGAATCCATTCGCACCCCTGGCCCCCCCGGCGGCAAGTAGGCCGCAATCCGGCCCGGGCTCGGTCGAAAATCGCGATCGGGGTCTTCGGCATTGATCCGGCACTCGATCGCATGGCCCTGCAACACCACATCTTTTTGGGACAGCCGCAGCTTTTCGCCGTTGGCAATGCGAATTTGTTCGGCGATCAAATCCAGACCGGAAATCACCTCGGTTACCGGGTGCTCCACCTGAATCCGGGTGTTCATCTCCATAAAGTAGTAGCGGCCGTGCTTGTCCAGCAAAAACTCAATCGTGCCGGCCCCCACATACCCGATCGCCTTGGCCGCCTTCACGGCATCGTTGCCCATTTGGGCCCGCAGCCGGGGGGTCAACGCCAAACTGGGGGCTTCCTCCAGCAATTTTTGGTGCCGGCGTTGAATGGAACAATCCCGTTCCCCCAAATGAATGACGTTGCCGTAGTGGTCGGCCAAAATCTGAAACTCAATGTGCCGCGGTTCTTCGATAAATTTTTCCAGGTACACGCCGCCGTTGCCAAAGGCCGCTTCGGCTTCCCCCATGGCGGTTTTGAGGGCGCGGGCCAGCTCTTCCCGGGCCGTAACCAACCGCATCCCCCGACCGCCCCCGCCGGCGTGGCCTTCACCATGACCGGATACCCAATTTTTTCGGCGACGCGGGCCGCCTGTTCCTCCGACTCAACCAGGCCGTCGCTGCCGGGCACCGTGGGCACCCCCGCTTTCTGCATGTTCTTTTTTGCCGTGGATTTGTCGCCCATGGCCTGAATGGCGAGGGGGCTGGGGCCGATAAACACCAGGTTGTGGTCGGCACAAATTTCGGCAAAGCGGGCATTTTCCGCCAAAAAACCGTAGCCGGGGTGGATGGCCGTCGCGCTGCGGGTCAGGGCCGCCGCCAAAATGTTGGGAATGTTCAAGTAGCTCTTGGCGCTGGGGGGCTCGCCAATGCAGACCGCTTCCCCCGCCAACTGCACCGGCAAAGAATTGCGATCGGCGGTCGAGTACACCGCCACCGTGGCAATGCCCATCTCGTGGCACGTCCGCAGGATGCGGAGGGCGATTTCTCCGCGGTTGGCAATCAAGATTTTGGAGATGGGGGCCATAACCAGGGCGATCGGGGCGATATTCCAGCGTATCAGGTTTCGGAGGCTTCCCCATCCTCCCTCCCCAATTTCAAGATGCCCCAGGGGGCCCCCCCTCAACCCAGCCCTTGGCCGCCATAGCTGCAAACAGCTTGATTTAGGATGGGGTGCAGGGGTGAAACCCCTGGCCGGGGGCTGCGCCCCCAACCCCCCTTTTCTTTTGATGTCCGAACCCAACCGAATATAGGTATACCCATCAATTTTTTAACTTGGCCGTCAAATTCGACCCCGAGAATTGGATGGAGCACACGTCTTGCGGCCGTGGCGCCCGGCGTGGGCCCAACCCAGGCCAAAACCCGGTTGGTGTTGGTGGAACGCGCAAGGGGTACCCTTTCGCCAAGAAAGAATGTTAGGGTGATAGCCGCGCCGTTTACGATCCCGGCTGATGGGTTCTCACCAAAGCCCGAGCGATATTTTGCAGCAGGTGGCCAAGCTCAACGAGATTGGCAAGGCCCTTTCTGCCCAAAAAGATTTGACCCGGCTGATGGAAATGGTGTTGGAGGCGGCCAAAGACTTGGTGCAGGCCGATGCCGGCACCTATTATTCCGTGCGGGACGATCGCACCCTGCATTTCGAGATTTTGATCAACGATACCCTGCGGGTGCGGTTGGGGGGGACCAGCGGCAACCCGGTGGATCATTTGCCCCCTTTGCCCCTGTACCGCAACGGCGAAGCCAATTGTTCGATGGTGTCGCCCTATGCCGTGCTGTCCCGTCGCACCGTCAACGTTCCCGATGCCTACTGGGACGATAGCTTTGATTTTTCCGGCACCCGTGAGTTTGACCATCGCACCGGCTACCGTTCCCGCTCCTTTTTGACGGTGCCCATGTTTGACAACGAGGGCAAGGCGATCGGGGTGTTGCAACTCATCAATGCCAAAGACGAACACGGCAACATTGTGCCCTTCTCGGCCGAAGCCCAGAGTTTGGCGGAATCCTTGGCCTCCCAGGCGGCGATCGTGCTCACGAACCGGGAATTGATTCAGAGCTTTAAGCGCCTCTTTGAGAAGTTTATCGATGTGATTTCCCAGGCGATCGATGAGAAATCGCCCCATACTGGCAACCACTGTCGGCGGGTGCCCGAATTGACGATGATGCTGGCCGAAGCGGCTTGCCAAACGGCGATCGGCCCCTTGGCGGAATTCACCATGGACGACGACGATCGCTACGAGCTGCGGATTGCGGGCATGATGCACGATTGCGGCAAGGTGACCACGCCGGTGCACGTCATCGAGAAATCCACCAAACTGGAGACCATTTTTGATCGCATTCATTTGATCGATACCCGATTTGAGGTGTTGAAACGGGATGCCGAAATTGCCTTTTTGAAAGCACAATTGATGGGCGAGGAAGTCCAGTCCGCGGAGGCGACCTACCGTACCCAACTGGAAGCTTTGGATGCTGAGCGCACCTACCTGCGGGAAGCCAACATTGGCGGCGAATTTATGTTGGAGGAATTTCGGGACTTGGTGCGGCAAATTGGGCAACGGCGGGTGGCGGGCCCCGACGGCACCGAGCAGCCTTTTCTCAGCGAAGACGAAATCTACAACCTCACGGTGGCGAAGGGCACCCTCACGCCCGAAGAACGGAAAATCATCAACGATCACATTGTGGTGACAATCAAAATGTTGGAAGCGTTGCCCTATCCCAAAAAATTGCAGCGGGTACCGGAGTTTGCGGGCAACCACCACGAAAAAATGGATGGGACGGGGTATCCTCGCGGCCTCAAACGGGAAGAAATGTCGTGGCAGGCGCGGATGATGGGCATTGCCGATGTGTTTGAGGCCCTCACCGCCAAAGACCGACCCTACAAGAAGGGCAAACCCCTGAGCGAATGCCTGCACATTATGGGCAAAATGAAGGAGCGCCACGGCATCGATCCCGATTTGTTTGATGTATTTGTGCGGCAGAAAGTCTACCTCCGGTATGCCGAAGCCTTTCTCGATTCGGAGCAAATCGATGAGGTGGACGAGTCGGCCATTCCGGGTTACACCCCTTGAACCCCTTCCCGCTGTTTTACGATCGCCTGTTGCGGCAGCAGATGGCCGGATTTGCGTTTCCGGGCAACCTCATTCCCCGCTTTGAGTATTGGCGTGAACTGGGGGAAGCGCCGGATACGCCAGAGTTTTGGCAGGGTTTGTTTGAACACGTTTTGGGCTACGACGAAACCACTTGGGGCTGGGAACCGACCCCCCACGTTGGTCATTTGGCAGACATTGCGTTGGGCGAAACCCCGCCGGTGGTGGGCCCCCCTTGGGCGATCGCCGTGTCGGCGGAAAAAATTGTGCTCTACCGCCGCGATCGGGGCTGGGCGATGCATTGGGCGATGCCGTTGGCGGCCTTGACCACTTTTGAAAATTTGCAAGCGCTGTATTTTGTGTTGGGGCGGCGGACGTTTTTGCCGATGCGGGAGGGGCTATCGTCGCGGGTCGAGCAGTTGTTGACGGCTTCGGAAAGCGGTTGGCAAGAGCATTTACGGGGGCTTGCCCGGGGGTGGCGGCAATTGCAAACCCAACTGGTGCGGGATTTTCGGCACCGATTGCGGCAGGAAACCAACAGCGAAAGCCAAGCCATGGCGGCGGCCCGCACCCTGATGTATCGGGCCCTGTGGATCGGTTGGGCGGAGGCGTGGGGGTTTTGCCGGCCGGGGTTGGCTGGCGGAGGCTTACCATTTCGTAAACCCCTATCGGCGGCAACCGGTGTGGGAAAATTTCCAGGCGGTGTTTCGGTGGTTGGAGCGCGGGCATCCCCAGGGACTCCCCCCCCTAGAGCGCCTGGGGCTGCCGTGGTTTGCCTGGGACGATCGCCTCGATGGGCAATTGTTTTTGGGGGACGAACTGTGCCGCCAGGTCTACGAATTGACCCAAAACCCCTTTCGGGAAGACATCCCGCTGGCGGCGATCGCGGCCCTCTTGAGCGAAAACCGACCCCATTACCCCATCAAGGCCCTGCGCGATCGTGAAGGAGTGTACCGAGAAAAGGCGGCGGAGCCGGGCCCGTTGCCGGTGGGGCACATGGCCGAAGCCCTGGGTGCGATGGTTGCCCGTGCCCTCCGTCCCGCAACCCGTTGGCAAACCCCCACCTCCGAAGCGGTGCAATTGTTGTTGGCGCTGTACATCGTCTGGGAAGTGATGCAACAGGAACCGGCCCATCCCCAAATGGCTTTTCGCGACGCTTGGGCCGCCTGCTTTGATTCCTGAGGGGCGAAGGCTCGGGTTGCTCAAAACAACAAATCTACGTTGGCTTGCCGCAAATCCAAGCTGTAAAGCCGGGTGGGGGTCGCGATCGCCACGTGGGTAGAGCCGATGGCCGCCAAGGTGATCGCCCGTTCCGGCAACGCCACCGCCCCCAAAATCGTCCCGTCCTTGTCCCAGAGTTGCAAGGTCTCCGCCAATGCCAACACATAACCCCACGGCATGGGGGCGATCGCCGTGGGCACCGCCGGCAAATCGAACCGTTGCACCCGATAGGGCCCAAACGTGACCACCAGCAACGTAGGGGGTTGGGCCGACCACATCAATACGGTACCGGCGCGATCGCCCGGAAACAACGCGGCGATCGCCAGGGGCAAGCGGGTTTCCCATTGCCAGCGCCCCCGCCGGGCGGCAATCTTCAAGGTGGTGGCGGGCCCCTTCACCGTGGCCACCAAGGCATGGTGCCGATCCAAAGCCGTCAAAAAGCCGATCGCGGAACCCAGCGGTGGCAGCACCACCCGTCGCCCCGAACGCCAACCGAGAAACGTCAACTGCCCTTCGAGCACCGTCGCCAACCAGTCGCCCGCCGGCGACACCGCCCGCAACGCACCGGCCGGCCCCCCATCGAGCCACCGCTCCCCCTGCCATCGCCAAAACCGTTCCCCCGCCGCCGCCAAC
>JAAUUG010000001.1 GCA_012031195.1 Oscillatoriales cyanobacterium SM2_1_8 | reverse complement strand
GGAGTAAAGGCAATCAAAACAATCGTGGTCGCGTCCAATTTTTAATTAAATTGACTATAAATCCCCTGCCATGATCTGGCATGGGGCAAAGGCCCAACAAAACCCACCGGAATTCGTTCCAAACCCACCTGTCCCTGGTTGGCCCGACTCGCTGGGGGGAGAGGGTCACATCCACCCAAGGAGTACTATCCCCTCCCCAGGAGGGGTGGCGGGCGAAGCCTGACGGGGTGGTAAATCTCCTGCACTTGGGACCACCCCTGCCCCTCCAAAGGAGGGGAATTGGGAGCGACACACCCTAGCCTACGACTTGCCGGTAGAGGTCTTCCATGTGCCGGGCAAAGGTGCGGGTGTCCCAGAGGGGGGCGCTTTGTTTGCCGACCCGGAGTTTTTCCCGGATTTGTTGCCGTAGCCCTTGGTCTTCCCCCAAACGAATGCCCCAGGCGATGTATTCTGCGGGGTTCCAGGCGATGCCTTCGGTAAGGCCGGCGTTGATCAGCATGGTGTAGCTGTTGCGGGCGCTGAATTGTTGCCCCACCTGGGTGACCAGGGGGATTTCTTGCCACAGGGCTTCGAGGGTGGTGGTGGCCCCGTTGTAGGGGTAGGTGTCCAGCACTACGTCGGCGATCGCCAGGTTGGCGCGATGGATTTCTTCGGTGCGATCGCCCGCCAGCACCCGCAGCCGTTGGGGATCGACCCCTTCTTCCTGGGCGATGGTCTGGGCATAGTGGGCCAACGTGGCGCGATCGCCGCCCTTGATCACGAAAAAGCTGTGGGGAACCGCCTTCAGGATTTGCATTTGGTGCCGGAAGGTATCGGGGTGGCGTTTGTAGGGGGATTGGGCGCTGAAGTACACCACGGCCGTTTCGGGAATTTCCAGATCGCGGCGGCGGTGGGTGGGCACCCCCACTTCAAACCCATCCACGGCGATGTAGGTCTGGGGCAAAATTTTCGGGGCGGAGCCGTAGGCTTGGGCGGCGGCGGCCGACAGCACGTAGGGATCGACGATAAATCCCTCAATGGCGGGCACTTCGGCGGCATCGCTGCCCAACCAGGTGAGTTGATGGCGGGCCGGTTGCAGGGCCATCACGCCGCACCCGTGGCTTGAGGTGAGGCTATCCAAATCCACCAACACATCCAAACCGTCCTGCTGGATGCGGGCGGCCATTTCGGGCACGGGCAAGGCCAAAGATAGGGGCACCAGGTGGCTATGGGCGGCAAAACCTTGATGGAGATCGTCGCCGGTGGGAATCAGGGAATAGGTGAACACGTCGCAGGCTTGGCGATCGTGGTACCGCAGCAGCCAACGGGCCAACCACCCCACCGAATGCCGCCGGAAACACTCGGACAAATAGCCCACCCGCAGGCGATTGCCCCGGGGTTGGGTCGGCAAAAATGCTCCGTACCGTTGCCGCAGGTGCCGTTGCCCAAATTCCCCCAGTTGGCGGAAAAAGGCGTGGGTGGTTTGGGGGCGATCGCCCAGGTACAAATGGAAAGCCCCGGCGGTCATAAAACTGAGCAGTTCGGGGGTGGGCAACGACCGGTCTTGGGCCAAAACGGCTTGGGCAGCGGCCTGGTAATGCTCGTACACGGCCGCCGCTGCGGCGAACTTCCCGCCGGTTTGCATCAACCCCCGCACCCACAGGTAACTGGCGGCCACCTTTTGGGGAGCGTCCACACTGGAATGCCACAGTTTTTCGGCATAGATTAAGCTGGTGCCGTTTTCGCCAATGTTTTGGTAGTAGTTGGTCAGGGTCGCCAACACCTCGGGGCGATCGCCCCCCACCTCGGCGCAAAATTCCGCCCAAATCCGGGTCACGGCCAAAGGCTGGGGCAAGGGCACCGCCAGCAGTTGGGGCAACAGCCGGGCCAGGGCCAGGGTCTGGAAAGCGGGCTGCGCTTGATAGGGTCGCCAAAACCCTTGGGCGGCGGGGGCATCGGGTACCGTCAACAGCAGGGTGAGGGCCAAATCGGGGCGATCGTCGGTGACTTGCGCCAGCCCTTCGGCCCAAACCTCCAGACCGGCGGCCAAAGCATCCACCACGGTTTGGGCCCAACCGGCGGCCGTGGGGGCCAGCTCGCAGGCGTAGCGCTCCAAAACCCAGGCCCGTCCCGGATAGCCCGATTCCCGCCAATGGGCACCTTCGGTACGCAGCAGCTCGGCCAACCGGGTTTGCTGGGCTAGCAATTCCGCTTCGTCCAATTCCGCCAATCCCAACCACCAAGCGGCCTGGGCCGCCTCCTCTTCCCCCGCCACCAGATGGACAATTCCCCGCCACCAGGGATCGGTGGCGAGGGCGATCGCCCCCGCCCAGTCTTCGGCCCGCAGCGATCGCGCAGGGAGGTCACTTCGTTCACGGTTCTCCGCAAAGGCGTGGGGTGTTTCCCTCATCTCCTAACCCCTTCTCCCAAAGGGGGAGAAGGGGAATCCGAGACACTTGGTCTTCCTCTCCCGGGAAGGGTTGGCGCAAGGGCAGGAGCAGGTTTGGGGTCATGGAACGCACATCCTAAAACGATTCCAGGGGGGGGGGAGTCAACAAAATCCCCAGGGCGTTGTGGAGGGGCCGCAATTGCCGCCGGTTGCGCACCCGCCCCCCCAAATACAACGTGCTGGAGCCGCCGCCGTCCAGGTTCAAGGCGTTGTGGGCCCCCAATTGCCGCATCACTTCTACGGTTTCGGCGAGGGTGGGGGTGCCTCCAACGACCGTCAACAACAGGGTGCCGTTGACGGTGGTGGCCACCACGCTGCGGGGCGCCCCCTGGCGATCGAAGGGCGGCCGAAATCCTTCCCGGTTGGCATCCACCACGGTTTGCCCCTCTTTCAGCAACAGGGCCCCCCCCCCAAGGCATAGGGCAACTCGCTAAACACCGGCGGCACGGTACGGGCGATGCCTTGCACCGCCGCCCCTTCGGTCAAAAACGCCAACCCTTCGCCGGCGTTGCGGGCCACCAGCAAATAACCGTTGGCAGGAATGGAAAAAGCGCGTTCGCCGGCCTTGCCCCCCGCCTGCCGGGCCCCTACCCGCAACACGTTCCCCTGGAGCCGCACAGGAATGAGGGTTTCGTTGTCGGTGAGGGGTTGGTAGGTAGCGCCCCAGTCGGGGGTGTACCGGGCGATGCCGGTTCGCACAAAGCCACTGTTGAGTTCCGCCAAAGGCACCACCCGCTCGCCCACCCGAATTTCTTCTTGGTACCGCAGCCGCTCGATCGCCACCAGCCCTTCGTCGTTCCAGGCGATCGCCCCCCGCTCCAAGACCGGCCCCGCCAGCCACCGCCCCTCGAACCGGATGGGCCCCACCGGCAATTGGCGGTTGACGTTGAAAAATCCCCCGTTCAAAGCGGCCGCCACGCCGGTGCGATCGGCCAACAACGGCAAGGTAACGGTGCCCACCATGCCGGTGGCCCGGTTCCACAGGGGCCGCAATTTTAAGCCCGGTTGCCGGAGGTTGATTTCCAGGGTTTGGCTGGGGAAAGCGCGCCCGTTGCCCACCGTTACGGCCTGCTCCCGGTAGCGTAGCCCCTCTCCCCAAGCAATCTCGCGATCGCTGGGAACCGCCTCGTTGCGCACATCCACAATGAGACGGGGGGGATCGGCCAACGTGGCCACCTGCACCACCGCCTCCGGTTTGACCGCCAACCGCAATTGGGTCTGGCGGCTGCGCTTTTGCACCGTCAAGGCTTCCAAAAAATTGCCGGTGCCGGTGCCCTCCCCCAAATTGGCGCTGCCTTCGGCCCCCACCATCAGGGTGACGGTGTTCCCTTCCCGGCTCAGTTGCCACGGGGTGGGCCCGCTCAAATCCAAAGCCAGGCGGTCGCCCCAGGGTTGGGGACTGCGCCGCAGGGCCGTGAGGGCGATGGGGGGCGTAGTCAACCGCAACACCTTGCCCCGCACCGTCGGCGCCCACGTTTCGATCAGGGGTTGCAAATTAAAATACCGGTAGCGCACCGGGCGATCGTGCCGCGTGCCCACAAAAAACGGGCTGGAATACCACTTCACCCGCTGTTGTTCCACCCGTTCGCTGCTGAGGAGTTCCCCCCCCAACACCCCCTCAAACCAGGACTCTTCGATATAAAAACCCTCCGGGCGCCGCCACCATTGGGCCTTGGCGGCCACCCCGTTGATCTCCACCACGTCCCCCTGTTCGGCCCGCACCGGGGCCGCCGGCAAGACCAGCACCATCACCGCCCCCAGGGCCAACGTTCGATTCAAAAACCGGCTCATAAAAACTCCGGTAAGGGCGTTCCCAACAACCGCAAATCCAAGACGTGACCGGCGACAACCAAATATACCCGATCGGCTACGCGCCCCAACCCCCGACTCAGGTTCCCCAGGCGATCGCGAAAGGTGCGACCGCTCTCGTAGGGGGGCACCACCCCCCACCCCGTTTCCTCGGCCACCATGATGATGGTGTGGGCACTGGCCCGGCTCACCGCCACCAGCCTGCCGACTTCTTCCTGCCAAGTTTCCCATGGCCACGGCAACCGGTTGGCCACCCAGGTGCCCAGGGCATCCACCAACAGACACTGGGGCGGCCCCTCCCCCATCAAGGCCTCCACCAAATGCAACGGCACTTCTTGGGTCTGCCAATGGGCCGGCCGGCGATCGCGATGGGCCTGCAGCCGGGCCGTCCAGTCGGCATCGCTGGGATCGGGCATCGCCGTGGCGAGGTAGGTCACCGGCAAGCCGCTCTGGTGGGCCAAATGCTCCGCCCACACGCTTTTGCCCGATCGCACGGCCCCGTTCACCAAAATCAACACCGGCGCTTAAACCCCAAACCAGGCGATCGCCAAGCCCCACAGGGAACCCACCGCCACCTGCAACGGCGTGTGCCCCAACAACTCCTTGAGGGGGTCCCATTCCAAATCGTGGTGGGGGGCCAGCACCTCGCTCACAATTTGGTTGATCGCCTTGGCTTGGTTGCCCGCCGCCCGCCGAATTCCCGTGGCATCGTACATCACCACGATCGCAAACACCGTGGCGATCGCAAAGGCCGAACTGTCCCAGCCCTGGGTTTTGCCAATCCCTGTGGCCAAGGCGGTCACCAGGGCCGAATGGGAACTGGGCATGCCGCCGGTCTCGAACAACACCCGGGGTCGCCAAGCCCGTTCCTGCACCAACACCAAGATCAGCTTGAGGCTCTGGGCACTGAGGCTGGCGGCGACGGCTCCCCACAAAATGCGATTTCCGAGAACGATCGTCGGGTCTGCCATGGTTTTATCCGGTCAGCTCTTCCGGTGGACAATGAAATCCGCCAAGGCCTGCAACGGCTGGGCGGCTTCGCCGTAGGGAGCCAAAACGGCTTTGGCTTCGGCAATCAAGGCATTGGCTTTGGCCTGGGAAACTTCCAGCCCCCACAACCGCGGATAGGTGATTTTTTGGGCCGCGGCATCTTTGCCGGGGGATTTGCCCAATTCCTCGGCCGTGCCGGTCAGATCCAAAATATCGTCCACGATCTGAAACGCCAACCCGATCGCCGCCGCATATTGCCGCAACGCTCCGCACAGGTCTTCGCTGGCCCCGGCCACCCAAGCCCCGCTCAACACCGCCACTTCCAGCAGCGCACCGGTTTTGTGGGTGTGAATGAATTCTAGGGTCTCTTCGGTCACGTCGGGTTGGCCCTCCGAAGCCAAATCCACCACCTGCCCCCCCACCAACCCATGGCCGGCGATCGCCCGGCCCAACCGGCTGGCTACCTGCAACAGACGGGCCGGGGGAATTTCGGGGTAAGCCGCCAGGGTGCCTTCGATCGCATGTTCAAAAGCGTAGGCCAACAGGGCATCCCCCGCCAAAATGGCCATGGCTTCGCCGTACACCTTGTGGTTGGTGGGTTTGCCCCGCCGCAAATCGTCGTTGTCCATCGCCGGCAAATCGTCGTGGATCAACGACATGGTGTGCACCATCTCCAGGGCACAGGCCACCGCCATCGCCTCGCGATCGCTCCCCCCCCGCCAACTCGCAGGCCGCCAAACACAAAATGGGTCGCAGGCGTTTGCCCCCCACCAACAGGGAATAGCGCATGGCCTCAAACAACGTTTCTGGATAGCCACGGCGATCGCCCGATCCAAGGCCGCATCCACTTCCTGCTGCCGCGTCTTCAGGTACGCCGCTAAATCCCAGCCCATGGCCCTGCCCCGCAAAACAGCCCCATTGTACGGCTAACGGGCATAGCGCGATCGCAACTCCACTTCCCACCGCGACCAAATGCTGCCGCTGGGGGTCTGGGCCGCCTGCTGGGCAAAATAGGATTCGTCAACCTCCGCTTCTGCTTGTTTCTCCCGCGCCTCCGCCAGTTGCCGCTCCAGTTGCCGCACCCGCTCTTCGCTGGCTCGGTACCGCTCCGCCAATTTGCGAGCAAGAAAAGCGATCGCCTCGGCCCGGGTCGGAAAAGCCGCGTTGTTGTCGCTGGCCAACCGCAGGCCGCTGGCAAAGTGAATGTACAAACCGTCAACCTTCGCCACTTCCCCCGTGGGTTTCACGCTGCCGCTGCTGTGTTCCCACCCCGAGGCCAACCACCACTGCTGGGATTCCATTGGGTTTGCCGCCAAAGTTATAGTCATTTTAATTAAAATGATACGGTTTTCCTGCCCAACGAAAGTCTAATAGAACCAATACGGGGGCTTCGCCCCTGCAACCCGACTTGTCTTGTCTCGTCGCTATGCAAAACAGCTATACTTCGTAATTTATCACTGAAATTTGCCGATCGCCGCGATCGCCGCCTGCAAAACCGCCGGAGGCTGCACCAAGGCCAAACGCACGTACCCTCCCCCGCCGACCCAAACCCGCTCCCCGGCGCCAGAGCCACCCCCGTGTTTTTTACCAATTCTTGACAAAACCGCAGGGAATTTCCCCCCCCCGGCAAGGGTGCCCACAAATACATCGTGGCCGCCGGCACCGGCACCGTCCAGCCAATCGCCCGGAAGGCTTGCACGGCCGCATCCCGCCGCTCCCGCAAAATTTGCTGGGTGTGCCCCAAACCGTCTTGGGGGCCCGTCAACGCCGCGATTGCCCCCCGCAAAATGCCCCGGTATTGGTTGAAATCCACCACCGCTTTGATCCGCCGCAACGCCCCAATCAGTTCCCGGTTCCCCACGGCAAACCCCACCCGCAGTCCCCCCATGTGGTACGACTTCGACAGGCTGAAAAATTCCAAGCTGCGCTCCCGCCCCCGATCTACCTGCAACACCGACGGCGGCAAACTCCCATCCAAAGCAAAATCCACATAGGGAAAATCGTGGGCCAACACCAGATCGTGCCGCCGGGCAAAGGCCAACGCCTCCTCCCAAAATTCCCTGGGGGCGATCGCCGTGGTGGGGTTGTGGGGATAACTCAACACCATCAACCGCGTCCGCGCCAACACGTCCCCCGGAATCCGGTCAAACTGCGGCAAAAAACCGGTTTCGGGGCGCAATTCCATGCCGTAGGGCACGCCCCCGGCCAAGGCCACCCCGCCATAGTGGGAGGGATACCCCGGATTCTGCAACAGGGCCATATCTCCCGGATTCAACACCGCCAAGGGCAGGTGGCCCGTCCCCTCCTGGGAACCGATCAACGGCAACACTTCCGTTTCGGGATCGACCTCGACCCCGAATTTGACCACCAACCACTGGGCGATCGCCCGCCGCAAATCCGCTGTGGCCCCAAACAATGTGTAGCCAAAGGAATGGGAGTCCTGCAAACTGTCTTGGATCGCCGCCACAATGTGGGGAGCCACCGGCAAATCCGAAGAACCCAAGGACAAATCCCACAGGGGCAACCCCGCCGCGATCGCCTCCTGCTTCGCGCGATCCATGTCCGCAAACACATTGGCTTGCAATCCCTGCAGGCGTGTGGCCAATCGCATGGTCAGAGTTTTCGTTCCGTATTATGATGGGTAAGCTATCCGCATTCCATGGTACAGATGTCTACCGCCAAAAAGATTTCTTGGAAAGAAGTTCAAAAGTTTGAGGACATCTTGTACCACAAGACGGAAGGGATTGCCAAAATTACCATCAACCGTCCCCACGTTCGCAATGCGTTTCGGCCGGAGACCATTGCCGAGATGCTCCGGGCCTTCAGCGATGCCCGAGAAGACATGGATGTGGGGGTGGTGTTGTTGACGGGGACGGGCCCCTGCAGCGACGGCAAGTATGCGTTTTGTTCGGGGGGCGACCAGCGGGTGCGGGGGCAGCCGGTTACATTTCGGAAGATGGCGTGCCCCTGCTCAACGTTTTGGATTTGCAGCGGCTGATTCGCACCATTCCCAAGCCAGTGATTGCGTTGGTGGCGGGGTATGCCATTGGCGGCGGCAACGTGTTGCAAGTCGTCTGCGATTTGACCCTGGCCGCGGACAACGCCGTGTTTGGGCAGACGGGCCCCAACGTCGGCAGTTTTGATGGGGGATTTGGGGCTTCGTATTTGGCGCGGTTGGTGGGGCAGCGCAAGGCCCGGGAAATTTGGTACCTCTGTCGGCAATACGATGCCCAAGAAGCCTTGGCCATGGGGTTGATCAACGCCGTGGTGCCGGTGGAGCAATTGGAAGCGGAAGGGGTGCGCTGGGCCCGCGAAATTCTGGAGAAAAGCCCCCTAGCGCTGCGTTGCATCAAGTCGGCGTTCAATGCCGAGTGCGACGGGCAAACCGGTATCCAAGAACTGGCCGGCAACGCCACGATGTTGTACTACATGACCGAAGAAGCCCGGGAAGGAAAACAGGCGTTTTTGGAAAAGCGCAAACCCGATTTCGATCGCTATCCCAAGTTGCCCTAGCTTCAGTTTAGATTGGGCTCTCCAAGGAACGCGGTGAAGTAAGGGGTCTTCTGTGTCCTGAGGTGTCCTTGCCCTATCAGGATTTGACCCTTGAGACGCCTAGTGCTTTGCCATAAAGCCAGGAGAGCCTTAGATTGGCTCAGATCAAGCTAGATTAAACCGTCCCAGGAGACTTGTATCTTTTTGAGACAAAATACCAATCAAAGTGTCCCCGAATCCAAGCGTTGCACACATTAATGTATTGCTCGATCTCAGGTTCTACTTGAGCCCTAAGCTTACGAGCGGAGTCGCAAGCATCCTCATAGGTTTGGAATTCCTGATTGCAAAGCAAAATAGCTTGATCGTATGCCTGAAGGAGGTCTACTTCCGATGCATTTTGCAGAACAAACACGATATTGATGGGCTCCTCATCCAGAATTTCTTTTTTGATTCCTAAAATATCATTTAACACATACACATGAGTGGCCGTCAGCCTTGATACCTGCTCGAATAATTCGGTTCTGAAGAACTCGTTTTTGTAGTCTATTTGATTAAAGTGAGAAGATAGATCAAGGGTTGGCAATAAGCCTATATCGTAAATCCTGTATGACTTGTACTCATCTAGACAAGGGATTCTTTGATCTAAACAAACTTTTAGATTCCATAGGTTGGCTTCGAAATATCTTTCCATGTGAAAACGAAATCGATCTAGCCAGAATCCCTGACTTCCGTTTTCTTGGTAAATGCGGTAACAAATATTGCTTAGGGCTTTCACCACTGGAACATCCCTTTCCATACAATCTCCACCATACATCACAGCATTCAGTCTTTCCTGAACCTGCTCTAGTATTTTTTGACAATCAGGCTTCTTACTCGAAACATATTCATCGTCATACATGAAAAACCAAATCATGTAATCTGCAGCAATTTCCAGTTGACCCAAGGATGCTTCAGGGTAAGTTGCAGCAGCCAACCAAGCGAATTCAGCTTTCTCTAGTTTGGTATAGCTCTTAGATCCTCGAGAAGTTATCAGCTGCATCTGCAAAGACCATTCCATAGAATGCTTGTGTGCAAGTTGGTAAAACTGACTGTGTTTAGGCGTGATTGAGCACTGAATTTCAGGAGCGGCAATTTTTTCTATGTAATACAAATTTTTAGATATGTAATCTTTGTTCTTGGAGTTCATAATTCCTTGTTTTCGTATTGATTTCTTAAGCGAACCATAGAAGTATAGCTATTTTCATATTTTTGGGTCAAGTGTGGTATCTGTTGCAGATAAAGACGGAAGAAAGATTCGTTAGCCAGTACAGATACAGCTGCTTGAGCAAAAATGTAGCACATGGCGAAGGGGACAAAAGAGGGCTTGCGACAACCTACAGCGGTTTACTTTTTCCCGAGCCGTGCTACTGTGGTACTTGATCCCGAAAAAGGCTGTAAGAAGCACTACGCTATATTTTACTTCTTCTTTGCTGCCTGTCAGGAGTTTGGCGAATCCAGTCCAGGGTGATGCGGGCGATCGCCCGGGCCAGTTGGTGTTGGGCGACCGGGGAGACAATCCATTCAAACTCTTCGGGGTGAATCATAAACCCCAATTCCAGCAACACCGAGGGGGCCACCGTCGGGCGGGCCAGGGCCAAATTCCCCCAAAACACGCCGTAGCTGGGGCGGTTGAGTTCCCGCGTCAGGCGATCGTGCAGCACCTGAGCCAGGCCATGGCTTTGCCGGTGGTACCAAAACATGCCGATTCCTTGGGTATTTTCCGCATCGCCGGCATCGGGGAGGGCATTGTAATGGAGGCTGAGGGCCACCGTCGGTTCCACTTCGGCAATGCGGAGCGCCCGTTGCTGGGGCCACAAATCGTCATCCCCCGTCCGCGTCATCACCACGATCGCCCCCTCCCGTTGCAGAATGTCCCGCACTTGCTGGGCTAGGGTCAGCGCCACATCCTTTTCCGGGTAGCCGGTGGGGCCCCGGGCCCCCAGGTCTTCCGGGCCGCCGTGGCCGGGGTCGAGCAGAATGGTGATCGGGCCTTGGGGCGGATGGCGTAGTGAAAACACCAACGTTGTCCCTTCGTAGCGCACTTTGTAGCCCCAGAGGCGATCGCCCTTCCATTCCAATCGGTAGGTGAGGCGATCGGGAGTCCTTTGTTCCCACTGCACCAACCGCAGGATGGGACTGGGGGCGATTTTCATCGTGTCGGTTTCCGCCGTCGCGTGGTGCACCGTCAATTCCACCGCCCCCGGTCGTTCCTGCACCGTCACGGGCAGCGGTACCGTCAGGGGAATGCGCACCTCCGTCCAGAGGCCCGCCGTCTGCGTCGTCACCCCCCGCACCACCGAGCGAGGGGGCCGCGGCGATCGCCCGATC
Source organism: Oscillatoriales cyanobacterium SM2_1_8 (assembly GCA_012031195.1). Lineage (GTDB taxonomy): Bacteria > Cyanobacteriota > Cyanobacteriia > Pseudanabaenales > Pseudanabaenaceae > UBA8156. The sequence continues at coordinate 25,997 of JAAUUG010000001.1, read as the reverse complement.
CGGACATTTTTGGCTTCCACCCAGCCCCCGTACTCCCACCGCCACCAATCCCCTTGGCGACCCGTCACCCGACCCTGGGTACCCTGGGGCAACGGCGTCAACCGGGAAGCATCGGTGCTGGGGCCTGTCCGGGCGATCGCCTCCGGTACCGTCACCGTCGCCACCTCAATCGTTTCGGGATCGAGAATTTCTAGGGAACCGGGGGCCACCACCTGGGCCGTCGCGGCACCCCGAACCGTCCTGTAGACCAAACCCGTGAGCCGTTGGGGTTGGGCAAACCCTCGGCAGGCGCCGTATTCTCCCGTGCGGCTCGGCTGCGGTTGATTTTGCCCCACCAACACCGCCGCATTGCTGGGCAACTCGGGGCGATCGCCCACCGCCATCAACGGCAAGATCCCAATTCCCGGAATTTCGACCTGCACTTGGGCTCCCGGCATCGCCCGCACCCCAAAGCACACCAACTCCCCCGGCTGCACCGCCACCGCCTGCTCCGGAAACGGCCGACGTAGATCGGAAAGGGTCTGGGGCAGCCGCTCCACCGTGCGCTCCACCGTCACCGCAACTTCCTGCGACCCCGATCGCAACACAAACCGATTGATCCCCGGCTGCAACGGTCGGCTCGGCGCGAAATGGCCGGCGGCACTTTGGCGAATCGGTTGGCCGTTCAACTGCACCGGTGCGGGCGACGTGCCAATGAAGAAAATGCGCGCCGCATCGGTGCGGTGTTGCCGTGGCGGATAGGTCAAATGCAACCCTTGGGCGATCGCCGCCGGCGTTCCCACCATCGCCACCAAACCCAACCACCCCCAGCCCCCCATGCCCAACCTCCGCCCAACCTGCCTTAGCCTACGCAGAAACCGGCGGGCCCGTCAAACCGTGTAACGGTTCGTATCGCCAAGTATTAAATTGTTTTAAGTTATTTGACCGAGTGGCAAGGGGTCAAAAGGGCTGCGATAAACTTGACCGTGGCAAAAGCTTTGTCCATTTTGCGCAAAGCCCGATTCCATGGGAGGTTTCACCCGCACTCGCGCTCCATTTTTTTCAGCCCAAATCCCCAACCCGCAGGATATCTCCAACTGGTATATCTAAGGGCAAACCCAGGGCCAGCCCAGATCCAGCCAGAAGTCCAACCACGGCTTTATTTTTCATCTATGTGCAAGACTTCGGGTCAAATCGGGGGGGCAAACCGGGGGCTAAATCGGGGTATTGGGGCCGCGAAATGGGATCGGGAGTCGGGGCGGTGCCATGGGGGCAGCGGCATGGGGAAAGCCATCCACATTTTCCAGTTTCTTTCCCGATTTCCTTATGGAGTAACTTGCATGTCTCACCAAGTCAAAATTTACGATACGTGCATTGGGTGCACCCAGTGCGTGCGGGCCTGCCCCTGCGATGTGTTGGAGATGGTGCCCTGGGACGGTTGCAAAGCCGGTCAGATCGCTTCGTCGCCGCGCACCGAAGATTGCATCGGGTGCAAACGTTGCGAAACCGCTTGCCCCACCGACTTCCTGAGCATTCGGGTGTACCTGGGGGCCGAAACCACCCGCAGCATGGCCCTCACCTACTAAAGCCGTGGCGTGGGGTTTTGCCCGAGGGTTTGGGGGCCGGGCATCTGGAGTCAGTCCCTGGCCTAGAAAAGCACGGCCGTGGGCAACCCCACTTCTCAAATCCAAAATCAAGTCTAAAATTCAAGTCTAAAATTCAAGTCAGAGGGTACCCAAGCGGTGCCTTTTTTTGCGGATTGCTTTATAGCTGTTTTGCATAGCGACGAGACAAAACAACTCGGGTCGCAGGGGCGAAGCCCCCGTATTGGTTCTATTAGACTTTCGTTGGGCAGGGAAAAACTGTGTCGATTTAATTAAAATGACTATAAATGCCCGCCGAGTTTCGGGACTGGGCGATCGCCGGCCGTAGTTTCCACAAAATGCTTTACTAGGAGATGTCGATGGGTGATTGCCATGCTGCCCGCTTCTCCGGAACATCCAGACCTCAAGCCTGCCAAAGCGATCGCGGCCGACCTGCTCGCCGTCGGTCCGGTTGGGGCCGAATCTGAGCGCCCCATCTTGATCGTGGACGACAACCCCACCAACCTCAAGGTGCTGTCCAAAACCTTAACCAGCGCTGGCTTTGAGGTTGCGGTAGCCAACAACGGTACCACCGCCCTCAAGCTGGCCGCCTACGACCCCCCCGCCCTGATTTTGCTGGATGTGATGATGCCCGGCATCGACGGTTTCAAGACCTGCGAACGGCTCAAAGAGGAAGAGATTACCCAAGATATTCCGGTCATTTTTATGACAGCCCTTTCCGAAACCGCGGCCAAGGTGCGGGGGTTGTCGTTGGGGGCGGTCGATTACATCACCAAGCCTTTTGAAGAAGAGGAAGTGTTGGCACGGGTGCGCCTGCACATGCGGTTAAACACCTTGGCCCGTGCCCTCGAAACCCAAAACCAGCAATTGGTCAAAACCCTCGCCGATTTGCAGGCAGCCCAGAAGCAGATTGTGGCCCAGGAAAAATTGGCGTCGTTGGGTACCCTCACCGCCGGCGTCGCCCACGAATTGCGGAATCCGTTAAACTTTGTCAACAACTTTGCCGCCGGTTCGATGGACATGGCCCAAGAGTTGCAGGAGTTGTTGCAGGCTTACCAAGCGCAACCGCAGCCGGGGCTGTGGGCCGACGTGACGGCGGTGGTGCAAGAATTGGCCGAAAACGCCCGCTCCATCCACGAACACGGGCAGCGGGCCGAAAGCATCATCCAAAGCATGATGCAACACGCCCGCACCGACGGTGGCGGCCAGGCCCAACCGGTCGAGCTGAACGCCCTGATCGAGCAATCGGTGCAGTTGGCCTACCATAGCCGTCGGGCCAAAGACAGCAGCTTCAACGTCGCCTTCGTGCGGCAATACGATCCGGGGGTGGGGTTGGTCGAGCTGGTGATCGGCGATTTTACCCGGGCCATCATCAACCTGGCCGACAACGCCTGCTACGCCTTGGGGCTCAAACAAGTCAGCCTCGGCGAAACCTTTCAGCCCCAGCTCACCCTGATCACACGGGATCGGGGGCAAGCCGTCGAAGTGGTGATCCGTGACAACGGCAGCGGCATTTCCACCGAAGCCCTCGAAAAAATTTTCACGCCCTTTTTTACCACCAAACCTGCAGGCGAAGGCACCGGTCTGGGTTTGTCCCTCACCCACGATATCTTGGTTGGGCAGCACCGTGGTAACCTGAACGTGGCGACCGCATTGGGGGAGTACACAGAATTTACCCTCATTCTGCCCAAGCAATTCACTGACCAGTCCGTTTTGCAGTCGGTTTAAGGGATGGGATCGACATGACCGGCCGCAGCGCTTCTTCCTTTGCTGAGACTCCCAACCTTGCGACCAACCGCCTGGGGGTTTTGATTGTAGACGACGAGTTGGAAGTAGAGCGGTTGTTTCGGCAGCGGTTTCGCCGGCAACTGCGGGAGTCGTCCTACGAATTTTTGTTCGCCCATAGCGGCATCGAAGCCCTCCGGGTGTTGGACGAAGTGGGGCCCCGCATCCGCTTGGTCATGACCGACATCAACATGCCGGAGATGGATGGCCTGACCCTCTTGGCGAAATTGCAAGAGCGCGATCGCAGCCTACGGGCCATTGTCATCTCGGCTTACGGCGACCTAGGCAACATCCGCACCGCTATGAACCGGGGAGCCTTCGACTTTTTGACCAAGCCGATTGATTTTCAGGATTTGGAAATCACCCTAAACCGTACCTTGGCCTCCATTCGAGAATTGCAAGAACAAGAAGAGCGCTTGCAGCAGGCACGCACCCAATTGTTGCAATACGAGAAAATGGCTTCTTTGGGCAACCTTATGGCAGGGGTTGCGCACGAAATCAAAAACCCCATCAACTTTATTCAAAACAATTTGCCGCCGGCGAAGGAATACCTGGATGAGATGGCGGCCTATTTCCGGTATTACCAAAGCCAACTCGGAGATGAGGGGGCGATCGCCAACGATTTGGACTTTGCTCTAACCGACTTTCGCAAAATTTTGGACGGCATGGAATTGGGAGCCAACTTGCTGGTTTCGATTTCCGGCACGTTGCGCAACTTTGCCCGCACCGATGCGGCGGCCCCCACCGCCGTTCTCCTCGAAGAAAGTGTGGAAGGGGTGTTGTTGATCTTGTCCTATCGCTTAAAAGCCGCGGGGAGATGGCCCGGCGTCAACGTGGTGCGTCAATACCACCTCATCGAAAAAGTGCCCTGTTATCCAAGTCAAATCAACCAAGCGTTGATGAACATCCTGGGCAATGCGATCGATGCCATGGAAGAAGCCTACACCAAGGGGTTGATGGGCGATCGCCGTCCCCAACTAACGGTGCATGTTTACCGTGAAGGCGATCGGGCGGCGATCGCCATTTCCGACAATGGCCTGGGCATGACCCCTGAAACCCAACAGCGGTTGTTTGAGCCGTTGTTTACCACCAAACCCGTGGGCAAAGGCACCGGGTTGGGGATGGCCATTTGCCGGCAAATTATCTACGAGACCCATCGCGGCGAAATTCAATGCCAATCGGTGTGGCATCAAGGCACCACGTTCACGGTATACCTGCCGTTGGCCGGGATTTCCCCCTAAAGGCTCCCCCAGATCCAACGTGAATTTGTTGGACGATAATTTGGCGGTAATTTAATGAGGAGCGGGTTTTCTGCCCTTCAACTCACGTCTGGGGCAATTCCCCTTGGTAGCGGGCCAAATACTTCATCGGGTCGAGGGCAAATTTTTCGAGGATTTCCCGACCGCGCCAGCATTGGGGTTCCGGTTCGCTGAGGGCATTGGCGATCGCCCAGAGCACAAAATTGGGATTGGCTTCGGCTTGGCGGACTTCGCGGGAGCTCATGGCAAAGGTGAGATCGCTGCTCACCAGACCTTTGACTTCTACATCCTCTTCGACCTCACCCCTGAGGGCTCGAAACTTGTACCCGGCTTTGCGGGAGGGAGCCGGCGCAATTTCCCATCCTTCTTGGTTGTATTGCTCCAAAACCAATTCCAGGGCCCGTTTTTCAGCTTCCCGTAGACGATCGGGCCGGCGCTCTTCCTCGGCCGCTTCTTCTCTCCCTTCTTCTTTGGGGGATTCCTCGACCATGGGGGCCGGAGCGGGCGGCGTCAGCACCGGCGTTTCGGCTTGGGGCAACCGCAGCACTTCGTCTTCCCCTTCTTCGGTGGCCAACACGTCCATCAAATTGCGGGCTTTGACGTAGCGATCCAATTGATTTTGGTTCTTGAACAATCGAGCCGCTTTTTTGAGGTCTAAAAGGGCTTCTTGCTCGCGGGGTGGGATCAGCTTGGTCAAAATCACGCCCCGATAGTAAAACCCTTCGGCGCTGTCGGGTGCCACATCCAACAACGCTTCCATGCGGGCCAAGGCCGCCTCGTATTCTTTGCGGTTGTAGTGCGATCGCCCCAGGTACAACAACGCTTCGGTGTTTTCGGGATCGCGGTTCACCACCTCGGTCAAAGCGGCGATCGCCTTGGCAAAGTCCCGGGTTTTGTAGAGGGCGATCGCTTGTTGGGTGAGGGCTTCGGGGTTGCGGGGATCGAGGGCGGCGGCCCGGCCAAAATCGCGGGCGGCGGCGGCCCAATCCTTGAGGGCGGCATGGGAGACCCCCCGGCGATAAAAAGCCACCTTGTCGTAGGCCGAACCAATGTCGAGGGCTTCGGTGTAATCGGCGATCGCCCGGGGGTGTTCCCCAAGGGCTTGGAGGGCGTTGGCGGAACCGACAAATGCTTTGGCACAGTTGGGGTCAATGTCAATCGCCTGGCCGTACCACTCCACCGCTTCCGCCGGCTTGCCCTGCTGGTTGGCTTTTTGACCGTGGGCAATGAAAAAATCCACCAGCCGAAACGCCCGTTTTTGCTTGACGGCCGCTTCGCAGTGATCTTCCCACTCTTCCTCCAACAAATCGACAAACTCCGCCCGGAAAGCGCCGCCCCCCACCGTCGGGTTGAACAAAGCCCCCCGAAACTCCGGCATTTCTTCGAGTCGGGCGGTACGCAACGGCGTGTCGTAGTCGGTGCAGGCTTCCCAAGCCAGCCAGATCGTAAAATTGCCCCGGAAAAATTCGTTGTCGTAGGCTTCGCTCAGGTTTTGGTAACGGCGATCGCGCAGCCGCAATTGGTAACGTTTCTCGGCCGCTACCACATACCCCGCCGCAAAAAAACCGTGGGGCTGCCGACCAATGCGCTTCACCAAAGCGCGATCGCCCACCTGAATCGAGGTGACGTTGGCACAGCTCCAAGTAACGATGTATTCCTCCCCCTTGGCAAAACTGGCGGCAGCTTCCCGGATAAATTGACGGATTTCCGGCTCTTCGCGCTCGTCGCACAGAAAAATTCGGGTAGCCATCGGCACGGTTGCGGGGTACGGCTCCTTAGTGTAGCGGTTTCCGGCTAGCGCGATCGCCCCGGCTCTTGCTAAACTAACCCCACAAGCGCAGGCGAAAAGGTGGCTCAAGCCTGCCGAATTGGTGTTTTCATAGCTCCACATTGTTTTGGAAAGTTTTGGAAAACCTTCTTTCTTTGAAAACCCTTCGGAGGAAATCGCCGTGTTTTGCCGTTCTTGGATTCCTGTGATTGCCGGTCTATGGTTGTTGACTCCGGGGCTGGCCCGTGCCGCCGCCCCCCAGGAAACCGTAGCCCCCACCGCCGCCAGCAACGTCCACGCCCTGCGCCAAATGCGGTTGGTGCCCACCCACCTCACCACCGAACGGTTGGTGTTGAACGATTACCGTCAAGCCCTGCTTCGTGCCCGCCAAGCCGTAGATACGGCCGCCCACTCCGGCAACACCGTCGGGGTAGAAGCCTGCAGGGAGCCCTCCGCGAATACGAAACCGCCTTGGAATTTTGGGAATTGTGCATCGGCAACGTCAACGACTGGTTTTGCGATGAGAAACTGCCGATTGCGGCAACCCTGATGCAGCGGTACCCGGTGCCCCGCAACGCCAACCTTGTCAATTTGGATCGGTTCGCCAAACCCTGGATTCAAACGCGGGTGCGAGCGACCCTGCGGGAAGTGGTGACCTACATCCCGGTAAACGAGCGGGGCAAGGTGCTGCAATTGTTGTGGGAATCGGCCCAAACCGCTACCCAACAAGCCGCCCGAGCGATCGGAGAATAGCAGTTAATAGAGATGAATCCATCTCTGTGCGGATGGCGATGGATTCATTACTGACCCCCTGTGTGAATAGTAGCGATCCCTGTTTTCTAAAAAAATAACTGATTTTTCCCTTTATGAAGCCAACTGATATTGACAACAGAAGTTTTTTGGCGAAAATCGCACATAGACTGCATTCAGTCATTGCCAAATCGCCATACGTGGCGCAAAAATATATTTATTTATGGAGCAAGGTCGCTCGTTCTCTACCTGAAAACAAGTTTAAGAATCAGATTGTTAACTCATTCCGGAATATCGATTGGCAAGGAGTTTCTTTTGAACCACAGCAGGTTTGGGCTGGCACTTCGGCGGATAGAGTTGATCTTTGGATTGTGCCTCATCCCGGTGAATTTGACTTCGAAGTGATGTTCTCTCAAAATATACGCTATGAAACTGAAGTATTCAACGTCCTAGCTTCCAGATTGTCCAAATATGACTTAATTGTTGAAATTGGTGCAAACGTAGGAATCTTCACCGTCTTTTTCGGCAGGTATATTCAGAAAAACAATCTTGATTGTCGAGTTTATGCCTTCGAGCCTTCTTGTGAAGCTTTCTTTAGACTGCAGCAGAACGTTCGTGCAAATCAACTAAAAAACATCCAAATTTTTAATTTTGGTATCGCCCAAAACACAGGTTTCTTGAAGTTTACGGTTCTCTTCTCTCTGAGTTTGCTTCAAATTTCTCAGACGAGATTTGTGTTAGTGATGCATTGTTTATAGATGCCAACATATTTTCCTCTCTGCTAGGGGATGCCAAGAACATTTTATTTAAAGTGGATGCAGAGGGTTTTGAGAAGTTGATTCTGCAGGGAATGGAGTCGGTAATTTTAGAGAAAAAGCCTGATATCGTTTTGGAAGTATTGCCAATTACGGAAGAAGGCCTCAACGAATTGAGTTTTTTGCGTAAGAATTACCGACTGTTTAGCATTGCCCATGATGGCTTGGTAGAGCAGCAATGCTTTGCCGGTCAGGAAACCAGGGATTACTTGTTGCTGATTAAGGAATGAAGTTGATAATGCCGAGGATGTTGTTGCCCAAGACCAGTTGGGATTCACCATCCATTTTTAGCCTCCCAACTTTTGCTTGATGAACGCCACCAACTGTTGAATCTGTTTGGCTTGAATCGCCGTTTGTTGCTCCAGGGCTTTGAGGCGTTTTTCCAAATCCTCGGTCTGGTGAAGCTTGATTTCCAGTTCTTCGATGCGGGACAGCAGGGCGGGATCCAAAGTCGGGGCTGCACCGTTGCCAGCCGCCACCGCCACCGGTTCCGCCGGCAGGTAATCGTTGGGGATTTGATTGGCTAGATCGTAAGCTCTTTTGATCGCGGCCGCCAATTTGTCTTTATCAAACGGCTTCTCGATGAAGACTAGATAGTGGGACTCCAGCGGTTCCGAAATTTTGCTGGTCACCTCTTCTTTTTTCCCTGACATCAAAACCAGGGGAATGCGGTACAGCTCGCGATTTTTGCGAATGTTTTCGTAGACCTCGTACCCGCTCATTTTGGGTAAGATGAAGTCCAGCATAATGAGCCAGGGCTTTTCCCGCTCGACGGCCGATAGACCGGCTACGCCATCGGCTGCCTCCAGCACTTCAAAATTGGCAGCAGGGAGCATTCCCTTCACCATGTTGCGAATGGTGCGACTGTCGTCGATAACCAGAACCTTACGTGACGCGGACACGGCGATAGACCTCTCCCGGTATGGGTCAACGGGCGAATTGCTATGCTGTATATAGCATACAAGCCACAATCTTACACGGTTTTGTTCCCATGACCTTATCGCCCCGGTTGCCTCCTTGGTTGCGTCGTCCCTTGGGTCGGGCGTCCGCGATTTCGACGGTGCAACGGTTGGTCAAAACCCAGCAACTCCATACCATTTGCGAAGAGGGGCGCTGTCCCAACCGCAGCGAATGCTATGCCCAGGGTACGGCCACTTTTTTGCTGATGGGCACGGCGTGCACGCGGCGATGTGCTTTTTGCGACGTGACCCAAGGGGAGCCGCCCCAGAGCCTCGATCCCCATGAGCCCGAGCGCATTGCCGAAGCCGTCGTGACCCTTAATTTGCGGTATGTGGTGCTGACTTCGGTGGCGCGGGACGATCTGCCGGACGGGGGGGCTGCCCATTTTTGCCAAACCATGCAGGCGATTTGCGATCGCCGGCCGCACACCCAGATCGAAGTTTTGGTGCCAGATTTTGGTGGGCGGTGGGCATCGGTGGATGCGGTGGTCGCGGCGGCCCCGGTGTGTTTCAACCACAACCTCGAGACGGTGGCACGGTTGCAGGGGCCGGTTCGCCGAGGTGCCAAATACGATCGCTCGCTGGCGGTGTTGCAGCGGGCCGCGCAGCAGGCCCCAGGCTTGCCGATCAAGTCGGGGTTGATGTTGGGTTTGGGGGAAACCGCTGCCGAAGTGGCGCAGGCGTTGCAAGATTTGCGGCAGGTGGGTTGCACTGTGTTGACCTTGGGGCAGTATCTGGCGCCGGCGCGCGATCGCCTGCCGGTGGTGCGGTATGTGCGCCGGCGGAATTTGCGGAATGGGAGGTTGTGGCTCGGGAGTTGGGATTTGCCCAGGTGTATGCCGGGCCCCTGGTTCGCAGTTCGTACCATGCGGGCGAGCGGGCGGCTATGGCGGCAACCCCAAAATCGAAAAAAGAGGGGTACACTTTGCCGTTATTGGATGGTGATCGGTCGGCGCAAGCATGAAGGTTTTGGTATTGTCTTGGGAATTTCCACCACGGATTGTCGGGGGAATCTCGCGCCACGTCGCCGAACTGTATCCCGAACTCGTAAAATTGGGGCTTGAAGTGACTGTGGCAACGGTCGAAGCGCCGCCGGCGCCGCCCCTCGAAACGGTGGACGGTCTGCAGGTGCATCGGTTGCCCATTGAACCCAACACCCACTTTTTTGGTTGGGTCGATAACCTCAACCGTCGGCTGGTGCAGTGGGCAGAGGAACAGACGATCGCCCCGTTTCAGGTGATTCATGCCCACGACTGGCTGGTGGCCGACGCGGCGATCGCCCTGCAACGGCAATGGAATTTGCCCTTGGTGGCCACGATCCACGCCACGGAATTCGGGCGTTACAACGGCATTTACAGCGACGCCCAGCGCCACGTTCACCACAAAGAAGTGCATCTGGCCGCCAAAGCCGATCGGGTCGTGGTTTGCTCCGAATACATGGCCCAAGAAGTGCATCGTGCGCTGCACTGTCCCAGCGAAAAAGTGCGGGTGATTCCCAACGGTTTGAGTTTGGCCCGGGTCAACGCCCATCGTCCGCCCCCCGAGTTCGATCGGGACGCCTTTCGGCGGCAATTTGCCGAACCCGACGAAGCTTTGGTCTACTACGTCGGCCGGATCAGCCACGAAAAAGGCATTTTTGTGTTGTTGGAAGCGGCCCCCCACATTTTGACCGCTTGTCAAAATCGCATAAAATTTGTGGTCATTGGTTCCGGCGAAACCCACACCCACTTTCTCAAACAGCGGGTCGCCCACCTGGGCATTGCCGAGCGGGTGTTGTTTACGGGATTCATGGCCGATGGAGAGGTTGCCAAGTTTCAAGCCGTCGCCGATTGCGCCGTGTTTCCCAGCCTTTACGAACCCTTTGGCATTGTCGCCCTCGAAAGTTTTGCGGCGGGGGTGCCCGTGGTGGTTTCCAGCACCGGCGGGTTGCCCGAAGTGGTGCGCCACGAAGAAACCGGCTTGATTGCCCGGGTCAACGACGGCCCCGCCCTGGCCGCAGCCATCGTGCGCATTTTGCAGGAGCCCGATTTGGCCCAACGCTTGGCGATCGCCGCCCAACTGGATTTGCACACCCGCTTCAATTGGAGCCGGATTGCGCCCCAAGCCTTGGCGGTTTATCAAGAATTGGTCGGCGTGGGGGCCGGCAGGGGATATATTAAGTGATGCTAAAGGTTGGAAGCGCCCATTCATGGCAAACCTCAAATCCATTCGCGATCGCATCGCCAGCGTCAAGAACACCCGAAAAATTACCGAAGCCATGCGTCTGGTGGCCGCCGCCAAGGTGAAACGGGCCCAACAGCAGGTGTTGGCCACCCGCCCCTTCGCCGATCGCCTTGCCCAGATTCTTTACCGTCTGCAAACCCGGCTCAAATTTGAAGATGCCAGCAGCTTGCCGTTGTTGCAGGAGCGGGAACCAAAGACCGTAGGGATTTTGCTGGTCACGGGCGATCGCGGTCTCTGCGGCGGCTACAACGTCAACGCCATTCGGCGGGCCGAGCAGCGCATCCGGGAACTCCAAAGCGCCGGCTTGAACTATCGTTTGTTTTTGATTGGGCGCAAAGCGATCCAGTACTTTACCCGCCGCGACCAACCGATCGCCGCCCAGTTTTCGGGGATGGAGCAAGTGCCAACCGCTGCCGAAGCCAACCGCATTGCCGATGAAATTGTGTCCGCTTTTTTGGCCGAGACCGTTGACCGGGTGGAAATCATTTACACCAAATTCATTTCGTTGATTGCGGCGCGGCCGGTCGTCCAAACCCTGTTGCCCCTCAGCCCCCAAGGTTTGGAACCGAAGGACGACGAAATTTTTCGGCTGATTGTGCGGGATGCCAAATTTGTGGTGGAACGGGAAACCCTGGAAACCACGGTGCGGGACGTCCCCAGCCAAATGATTTTGAGCAAGACCCCCTCGAATTGCTGGATGCCTTGCTGCCCCTTTACCTCGACAACCAATTGTTGCGATCGCTCCAGGAATCTGCCGCCAGCGAACTGGCAGCCCGGATGACCGCCATGAACAGCGCCAGCGACAACGCCAACACCTTGGTCAAGAGCCTGACCCTGCAATACAACAAAGCCCGGCAAGCGAACATCACCCAAGAACTGTTGGAAGTGGTGGGCGGTGCCGAAGCCCTACGCAAATAAACCAAAACTCCTGGGACAGAGGGCCGCCAAAAGCGCCGGATTGGGGGAATAATGGAACCAAGGCAAATGGAACCAAGGCAACAGGACGGCACTGTTGCCGATGGGTCTAGGGATTGGTCTAGGGATGGGTCTATGGAGTCAATGGCTGCGTCGATGGCTGAATCAATGGAAGAGCCGGTAACATTTCGCATCGCCATACCGCCCATCGAGGGGGTAGAAGACGTACCGATCGCGGCCGTGCAAGTGCTGGCCAGCAAAATGGGGTTTTCGGAAGATCGGGTGCAAGACATTGTGCAAGCCTTGACCGAGGCTTGTGTAAACTCCATCCTGTACAGCGTTTCCGATGCCGACATTGAAATCATGGCGACCGCCGAGCCCAAATCGTTGATGGTCGAAGTTTCGGATCGGGGCCCGGGCTTTGACCCGGAAAGTGTCCAATCGCCGGATTTTGAAACCATGACCGAAATTGGCGTCAAGAGCGGCGGTTTTGGCATTCACATGATCAAAGCCTTGGTGGACAAGGTTGAGATTGAATCTTCCCCCGAAGGCACGACCGTCCGTATGTATGCTTTTCTTTAGGGCTTGATTTTCCTTCTTGAGGGAGGGTTGGGGGGAGGGGCAATCTGGGGAAATGCGCCGGGTTTGCGGTAAAGTAAACGGAAACCTCTCTCCCGATTTGGCTTTCCTGTTCTAAATTTTGTAGGTGTTCAAGCGTTATGACCCACTCCTCTTTCCTGCAAGACGAATTGAAGATTTCGGAGCAGATCGACGGCGATCGCGTCCTGTTGAAACTTGAGGGGGCCCTCAGCGTGACGACGGTGCCCAGCTTCCGGCAGGCCGTGCAACCGTACCTTGAGAAGCAATATGCGGCGATTGTGCTGGATTTTGATGGGGTGACCAAAATCGTCAGCCGGGGTGTCGGGGCGGCGATCGACATGGCGGTGCAAGCCAAAAACAGGGCAGCAAGCTCTGCATCGAAAAGGTTGGCAAGTACGCCCGGTCGTTGTACATCCAAGGGGTGCACCTGGTGGCCGAGGTTCCGGAATTGGAAGGATTTGAACCCTAACTGGGGGCCATGAAACCCCCATGCAGGTGTCCTAGAGTCAGGTCAATTGGGGGAAAGACCCTTGTCCCCCGGCGATCGCCCTAGCATTCATGAGCAGCCAAGAGCTTGGGGAGATAGTCCTTGGAGATAGTCCTTGACGTTACCGTTTGAGTTTACGGTGGTGGGCAAGCCCATTTCCCATCAAACCAAAGACAAGGCGCGGTTGCAGGAGTGGAAAGCGACGGTGCGATCGCGTGCCCAGTCTACTTGGTCAGGGTCGCCCACCGGCAAGAACCTACGGGTCACGATCACGCATTTTTTTGAAGCCCCGGCGGGAGACGAATCGGGGGTACCGGACAGCGACAACATCGTGAAACCGGTACGAGATGCCCTGAACGGGGTAATCTATGTGGACGATTATCAAATTTCCGATTTTGTCAGCCGGCGGCGCAACCTGAACGGTACGTACCGGGTGCGGGGTCTCAGCACGTCTCTGGCGGAAGGGTTTCAGAGCAATCAGGAATTTTTGCACCTTCGCATCGAAGAAGCCCCCGATCCCGCCGCACTTTAAGTTGGTAGGTTATGGCTATATGCGGGTAAGTGCGGACATGGGCGTGAAAGGGGAGTTGGGGGCTGCGCCCCCAGTCAGGGGTGAAACCCCTGCACCCCGTTTTAACCAAGCGGTTTGCAGCTATATAGTCATTTTAATTAAAACCGACACGGTTTTTTCTTGCCCAACGAACGTCTAATAGAACCAATATGGGGGCTTCGCCCCTGCGACCGGAGTTGTTTTGTCTCGTCGCTATGCAAAACAGCTATAAGTTTGTCGGTTTGGTGCAAATTCCCTATAATCGTAAGGCCCATAGAAAAGGCAGTGTAGAGCAGGCCTATGAGCTATCGGCATCACAAAGGGTTAACCGAACTACGGCTGTTGTCGCGGTTGGCGCATTGGTTGCGGCAGCGGGGCTATGAAGTGGTGATGCAGCCCGCAGCCAAGGCTTTGCCACCGGAGGCAGGCTATCCGTTTGACTTGGTCGCCGCGAAGGGCGATCGCCATCTGGCAGTAGAAGTGCGGCACCGGGAGCGGTTGGGGCTTAACGGTCAAGAGGATTTGCGGGCCATGGCCCAGGCAATCGCCCAGGTGCCCCATTGGCGTTTTGATCTGGTGGTCACGGACGGATTGTTGCCACCTTCTTCGGCTCGCTTGTCTGCGGCTCACTTGTCTTTGGCTCACCGCAGGGACGGGTAAAAGCGGCGGTCTTTGGGGGTATCGGCAAATAGTAGGGGGGCCAGGGCGGCCGCGGTGCTGAGGCGTTGATCTTGATTTTCCTCAAGGCTGTAGAACTGATCGATGCGATCGCACAGACCGGAGGCGTCCAAACTTTGCACGTCGTGGCTAATGATGTAACTTTGGCTGGGGGATCCGCGAAAGGCAGCCAGAGCGGCCGCACAATAGGTGAGGCGGGACGCCGGGTCGGCCCCTTGCCAAGCCAGTCCCGTGCGGTTGCCGTTCAGGCTTTCCTTCCCATTTTCCTGCAGGCTCCCCGAACCAGGGGCCGCGATCGCCGCCCAAGTCCAAATGGTTGCTGTTGGGATTGCTGTCAGCACCACCGTCAGCACCACTGTCAGCACCACCGTTAGCATCAATTTTGGCATCGCTCTTGGCATTAACCAATCGAACCGGACAGGGGACATAGGCCGAAGAATAGAGGTGGCCCAATTGTAGCGGCTGGTTGAGGAGTGTAGCGAAAAGTACAGCCCAGATCGGATTGGGGCCCATCTGACGTACAATGCGGATTCCTATTCCCTGAAATTGGCGGGCGTTCGTTTGTGGCATGGCAGAAACCTACCTGAATCACCCTACCTTTGGGTTGCTGACCCGCATCTGTGAAATCGAAGACGGGCGCAGTCTGTTTACCACGTTGTACGCCTATCGTTTGTTTTTTACCATCGACCAGAGCCATGGTGCGGTGCGGTTCGAGTCGGTAACCCGCAACATGGCCAAAATGTTGGTGGAAAATCGGCTGCGATCGCTGCGACGGGATGGGGAGTCCCACGAATGCGATCGTTTGCAAACCGTTTACAAGCGGACGTTTTCGTAATGCGCGATCGCCTGACGGTGTTGGCTCCGGCCAAAATCAATCCCTACTTGGAAATTCGGGGGCGACGGCCAGACGGCTACCACGAGTTGGCGGTCGTGTTTCAGGCGATCGGGTTGGCGGATCGGGTAACCGTGGAGCGGGGAGATACGGAAGCCATCCGGCTGCGGTGCGACGATCCGGATTTGCCGACCGACGGGCGGAATTTGGCATGGCAAGCGGCGCAGGCTTTGCGGCAGCAATTTCCCGACCTTGGGGGCATCCATCTCACCCTGGAAAAGCGGATTCCAGCAGGTGCGGGACTCGCCGGTGGTTCCGCCGATGCGGCCGCGGTGTTGGTCGCCGGGAATTTGTTGTGGGACTTGGGGCTAACCGTATCCGAATTGGCCGCCTTGGGGGCCACTCTGGGGGCCGATGTGGCGTTTTGCGTGATGGGGGGAACGGCTCTGGGTACCGGGCGCGGCGAAATTTTGTCCCCGTTGCCTGCGACCGAAGGGCTGACGGTGGTGGTGGCCAAACCCCGTCATTTGTCCGTAGCTACCCCCGAAGCCTACCGCATCTTTCGCGAAGAGGGGTTGTTGGCGGTGCGATCGGGTGAGCAGCTGCATCGATTTTTGGGCGCTTGGGCCACGGGTCAACCGGAGGCGATCGCCCCCCACCTGTTCAACGATTTGGAGCGGGCCGTATTGCCGCGCCATCCCGAGATTTTGGCCTTGAAAAACCAATTGATGGACGCGGGGGCCATCGGCGCCCTGATGTCAGGATCGGGGTCGGCGGTTTTTGGGTTGGTGCCCGATGCCGATGCCGGACACCGCATCGCCCAAGCCTGCAGCGGGCCGGTGGATTTTTGGGTGACCCACACCTACCGTGGGGGCATTGCCGTGGTGGCCTAGGGGCGCAACCTCGGCTTCAAAATTCCTTACAAATTGCAACAAAGTGATGGCGATCGCGCCCGGGGGGGAGCCACACCCGCTAGGCTGAAGCCAGCATAAGGGCCACCTAAAATGATCGGCGAAATTTGGGCGGAGGGGCTAAACCGGCTGGGGGATTGGAACCCGCAGGCATTTCGGGAACTGAAGGGGCGGCTGACAACCCGCAACCTGTGGTTGGTGGTGGGGGGGGCGGCCCTCCTCCAAGGGATTTTGCTGGTGGGCTTTGTCCTGATGCTGCCCGATCCAGAAGGGACAAAGGTTTTCAACGCCTATTGCGTACCCGAGTCCCCGGAGCGACTGTTGTGCCAAGTGCCCATTCAAATTCGTTGGTCTCTGTGGTGGCGACACCTCGCCGTCGCCCTGAGCTGGATTTGGCCCTACGCGATCGCCGTGCCCAGCGTGGCTTTTGTGGCCGGCAACTTTACCCAGGAGGTGCAGCGGGGTACCCTCAACGTTCTGCGGTTGTCGCCCCAGCGGCCCCGGGCGCTCCTCCAAGGCAAATTGTGGGGGGTACCTTCCCCGATCTGGCTGGGGGGACTCACAACTTTGCCCTTGTACCTCTGGGCGGCCCTGCAGGGGGGAATTCCCATCGCTTTCCTGCTCAGCTACGGTCTTACCTGGGGCTTGGCCATTGGCGTTATGAACACCGCAGCGGCCTTGCTCAGCCTCAACCTGGAAAACCAAGAAAAATTGCACCCCCAGACCAGTACCGGTGCGGCGATCGGGGCGGCAGCCCTGGCCTGGACGCTTGGGGTTCCCCTCATCTCCTTTGGCGGTCTCGCAATTCTCTGGAGTCGGTTCGGCGTGTTGACCCCCGCTTGGGAGAGCAACTTGACTTGGTTCGGCTGGTCTTTGACCCAAAATCCATGGCTTGCCCATCTTTGGGTATGGGGATGGCTGGGGGGATTCGGTCGCGGTTTGCACCAGGCCGCCACCGCCCGCATCGCCAACCCCTTGGCGCCGGTACCCACCAAAGGGGGCAGTTACTTCCTGACCGTGGCCCTCACCCTGTTGGTACTGGGCTTTTTCCCCACATCCGGCAAAATCCATGAAGCGTTCTTGTATCACGTGCCGTTTTACCTGGGGGGAGCCGGGCTCTTTCTGGCTGCCACGGGCTGTCTGCAAAAACGCCAAACCCTCCTGGATTGGTTGCGGTACCGGCACCTCAGCGGCGATCGCCGGCCCCTCTGGCGGGATTTGGTGCTGGGGGAGCGCAGCCCTTGGGTGGGTTGCCTGGCCCTGAACGCCGCTTTGTACGTTGGTCTGTGGTTGGGGTGGGCCCTTCTTCAGGAACCCCAAGCCCTCGGCAAGGTTCTGGTGATGGGTCTGTCCCTCACCCTGTCGGCGATCGCCTGGAACGCCCTGATGCAAACCCTCCGGCTGTGGGCCCGCCGCCCCCGGCAAGAAGCGCAAATGTCCATCATCGGTCTTTTGATCCTGTCCCTGCCCAGCTTGGTGGTGTTGGGCACCTGGCCCCTGCGAACCGTGGTTTGGCCCCTGTGGCTGGCCCTGGGTCAAACCTGGGTGTTGCTGCTCGACGAGGTGGTTCCGGCCCTCGGGCCCGGAGCGATCGCCGGGATTTTGGGTCAAAGCTTGGTGTGTGGAGGCATTCTGGGCCTCAGCCTCCGGGTTTGGCAGCGGCAAGGGGCTTCGGAATGGCAGCGTTTGGCGGCACGGGAAACCGCACCGGCTTTGTCCACCTCCTCGGAGAAACACCATGTTGGCTAATTTTGTGGATTGGGTTGGCGATCGCAATCCCCAGTTGATGCGGGAATGGAAAGGACGGTGGCAACCCCGCACCGTGGCGATCGCCCTGGCTTTGGCCGTTCTGGCCCAAGGGCTGTTTATGCTGGCGTGGTGGAGCCAACTTCCGGATACCCAAACCGTGGCCGTGGGGGAGCGCTACCACACCTATTGCCTCACCAGCGCCCCCAGCGCCTACAAAGCCTGCCTGTTGGACGGCAACAACCGGCTCATGGTGGATTGGGAGCGCTGGTACCTGGATGTTTTCCGGAGTTTGAACTGGTTGTTGCCCCTGGGGGGATGGGTACCCAGCGTCCTGTTTTTGGCCGCCGACATGCAGCGGGAGGAATCCCGAGGCACCGCCACCTTTTTGCGGCTTTCCCCCCAACCGGCCGCCGCCGTCCTCACCGGCAAATTGTGGGGGGTGCCCAGCCTCTGCGGTTTGATGTTTGCCAGTGCTGTGCCCTTGCACCTATGGGTGGCTCACCAAGTGTCCGCCGATCCCCAGTTTGTGGTCGGGTATTACCTGCTCTTGGCCGCCGGCACGGTTTTGTTGTTTCCCCTCACCCTATTGCTCGCGGCGATCGCCGGCAACCAACAACAGCGCAGCGACATTTTTAGCGGTTTAACCTTGGTTTTGGCCGGAGGTCTCGGCCTGGGATTTAGCCTGACTTTTTTGTTGAGCAACCTGGCGATCGCCTGGGAGGGGCCCGATGCCCATTACTTCACCCAAGCCACCAACTTTCCGGTGTATTGGTTTGGTCACCGCCTCAACGGCACGCGGTTTATCTCCTACGCCTTTACCCTGGCCAACCTGCTGTGGCTGGCCGGCTGGGCCTGGACAGGCCTGAAGCGCCGCTTTGCCGATCCCCAAGCCCCCGTCTTCCGCAAATCCCAAGCCTACCTGCTGTTGGGGTACTGGTACACCCTGGGACTGGGCTTTGTGTGGGAGGAACACGGTCTCTGGGGTGCCGAAGCCCTGCAAATTTGGCACATCCTCATCCTGATGGCCAACCTCGCGGCGATCGCCGTCCTGTCGCCCCATCGCCAAACCCTTTTGGATTGGGCCCGCCATCGTCACCACCGCCGGCAATACCCCTGGCAAGACCTCTTCCTGGCCGAAAATAGCCCCGCCCCCCCGGCGATCGCCCTGGCGCAGGCGGGATTGGTTGGCCTCACGGCGATCGCCCTCCTGTGCGCCAACCACGTGACCACCCCGGAGCGGCTGCGCGTCTTGATGGCCACCCTGCTGCTAGGACTGTGGAGCGTGCTCTTGGCGATCTTGGGGCAACGTTGCCTGCTCCTCAAAACCAACAAACGGGTGCTGTGGGCCGGGGGGACCCTGGCCAGCCTGGTTATTCTGCCGCCCCTCAGCCTGGCGATCGCCGGCATCGTCCCCGATCGAATCCCCTTCCTCTGGTTGTTCACCGCCTTTCCCGGCGCCGCCCTCTTCGGAACCAGCCAACCGAACCTCGGTCAGTGGTTGGGGGTGGCCACCCTCGCCAGCCTGGGCAGTGGACTGGTGTACCAAAAGCACCGGCGGTACCTGCAACACCTCGGCCGGTCGGAATGGCAGCAGCTCCAGACCACCGCCCACCAACCCAATCTTGACAGGGTGTAGGCGGCATGTTATGGTTGTTGACCGTTGTCTTAGCCAAGTCAGAAGCAGTCGCAGCCCAATTTCTATGCCGACAATCCAGCAGTTGATTCGCAGCGAGCGCCAAAAGCTCCAGCGAAAGACCAAATCTCCCG
Source organism: Oscillatoriales cyanobacterium SM2_1_8 (assembly GCA_012031195.1). Classification (GTDB taxonomy): domain Bacteria; phylum Cyanobacteriota; class Cyanobacteriia; order Pseudanabaenales; family Pseudanabaenaceae; genus UBA8156. The sequence continues at coordinate 6,366 of JAAUUG010000001.1, read as the reverse complement.
CTCTTAAAGCCTGTCCGCAACGCCGGGGTGTCTGCACACGGGTGTACACCACCACGCCCAAAAAGCCGAACTCGGCCCTCCGGAAAGTGGCACGGGTACGTCTCACCTCGGGTTTTGAGGTTACCGCCTACATCCCTGGGATTGGTCACAACCTGCAGGAACACTCGGTCGTCATGATTCGGGGTGGTCGGGTCAAAGACTTGCCGGGGGTGCGGTACCACATCATCCGCGGTACGTTGGATGCCTCCGGCGTCAAGGATCGGAAGCAAGGGCGTTCCAAGTATGGCGCCAAGCGGCCGAAGCCTGGACAACCGGCCGCAGCGGCTGGCAAAGGCGGCGGCAAGAAGAAATAAGGGATTGCGGGAAATTCTAGGGAAATAAGCAACCAACCACCATGTCGAGAAGAGTCCGTGCCGCCAAGCGGCCCACCCCCCCCGATGCCCAATACAACAGCCGCCTCGTCAACATGCTGATTCTGCGGATGATGAAGTGCGGCAAGTATTCTTTGGCATCGCGCATTGTTTACAACGCCCTAACCCTGATCGAGACGAAGACGGGCAACCCGCCTTTGGAAGTGTTTGATCGCGCCATTCGCAACATTACGCCTTTGGTCGAAGTGAAAGCGCGGCGGGTCGGGGGGGCTACCTACCAAGTTCCCATGGAAGTGCGCAGCGATCGGGGCACTGCCTTGGCCCTGCGGTGGTTGGTGCAATACTCACGCCAGAGATCGGGGCGGGGCATGTCCAGCAAGCTGGCCAACGAATTGTTGGATGCCTCCAACGAGACCGGGGGAGCGATCCGGAAGCGCGAAGAAACCCACAAAATGGCGGAAGCCAACAAGGCTTTTGCCCATTACCGGTACTAGCGTCTGGGGATCTCTGTGGTTGCCAATTGTGCTTGCCAACTGCGATGTGTATTGTAAGCATCAATCCTTTGCAAATCCTTGAGCTGGTTTTTAGAGCCAGAAGTACCGCTCCAAGCATTTTGATTCAGGCAAAAGTACTGGAAAAATGTACTTGGAAAATGTGTGAAGTGTAGCTCGGGTGTTGTGCAAGGTATTGCATCAAAGTGCTGCCAAGCCCAGAAAGCTCCTGAGAAGCTTCAAACGCCATGCTTGAGGGCCAGATCTTGAACAGGGCACGGCATGGCATAATGTCTTAAGGTAAAGTTTACATTCCGTCAAGAGGAAGCAATCGTGGCTAGAACGATTCCCCTAGAAAGAGTCCGCAACATCGGTATTGCCGCCCACATTGATGCCGGCAAGACAACCACTACCGAGCGCATCCTGTTTTATTCAGGGGTTGTTCACAAAATCGGCGAAGTGCACGAGGGGACTGCGGTCACCGACTGGATGGCTCAGGAGCGGGAGCGGGGCATTACCATCACGGCGGCAGCCATTTCGACCGCTTGGACGAAGCGCGATCCTCAGAACCCAACGCAACCTCTGGCGGAAGCCCTTGAGCACAAGATCAACATCATCGACACTCCGGGTCACGTGGACTTCACGATTGAGGTGGAGCGCTCGATGCGGGTGTTGGACGGGGTGATCACGGTGCTTTGCTCCGTAGGCGGTGTGCAACCGCAAACCGAAACGGTATGGCGTCAAGCCGATCGCTATCGGGTGCCTCGCATCATCTTTGTGAACAAGATGGATCGTACGGGGGCCAACTTTTTCAAGGTGTACAGCCAGGTGCGCGATCGTCTGCGGGTCAACGCGGTACCGTTGCAGATTCCCATTGGCAGTGAGGTGGACTTCAAGGGTCTGGTGGACTTGGTGCGGATGCGCGCCTATACCTACAACAACGACCAAGGCACCGACATTTCCGAAGGTGAGATTCCTGCTGACCTGTTGGAAACGGCCCAGGAATATCGGTTGAAGTTGGTGGAAGCGGCGGCGGAAACCGACGATGCTTTGACGGAAAAGTATTTGGAAGGGGAAGAGCTGACCGAAGCAGAAATCCGGATGGCGGTACGAAAGGCGACCCTTGTTGGCAAGATGGTGCCGATGTTCTGCGGTTCCGCCTTCAAAAACAAGGGTGTGCAGTCCTTGTTGGATGCCGTCATCGACTACTTGCCGGCTCCCATTGACATTCCGCCTATTCGTGGGGTGTTGCCCGATGGGGCCGAGGTGGAGCGCAGTGCCGACGACAGCCAGCCCTGTGCTGCACTGGCGTTCAAGTTGATGAGCGACAAGTATGGTGACTTGACGTTTGTGCGGGTTTACTCGGGTGTGGTGGCCAAAGGTACTTACCTGTTGAACGCCACCAAAAACAAGAAAGAGCGGATTTCGCGGTTGCTGGTGCTCAAAGCCGACGAGCGGATCGAAGTGGACGAGCTGCGGGCGGGTGACTTGGGGGCGGTATTGGGTTTGAAAGATACCACCACCGGGGATACCCTGTGTGACGATGCCAAACCTGTGATTCTGGAATCGTTGTTCATTCCCGAGGCGGTCATTTCGGTGGCGGTGGAGCCAAAAACCAAGGTTGATATGGACAAGCTTTCCAAAGCTTTGCAGGCCTTGTCGAAGGAAGATCCAACCTTCCGGGTCAACGTGGATCCGGAGACCAATCAGACGATCATTTCGGGGATGGGGGAGCTGCACCTGGAGATCCTGGTGGATCGGATGTTGCGGGAATTCAACGTCGAAGCCAATGTGGGTGCGCCGCAGGTAGCCTATCGGGAGACTGTGCGCAAGCCCGTCCGGGCTGAAGGGAAGTTTATCCGGCAGAGCGGTGGGAAGGGTCAGTATGGCCACGTGGTGATTGAGTTGGAGCCGGCGGAACCTGGCACGGGATTCGAGTTTGTCTCCAAAGTTGTGGGCGGCACCGTGCCGAAGGAGTACGTCGGCCCGGCGGAGCAGGGGATGAAGGAAGCTTGCGAATCGGGGATTTTGGCGGGGTACCCGGTGATTGATTTGCGAGCAACCCTGGTGGATGGTTCCTACCACGATGTTGACTCTTCGGAAATGGCGTTCAAGATTGCCGGTTCGATGGCGATCAAAGAGGCGGTGATGAAAGCAAACCCGGTACTGCTGGAGCCGATGATGAAGGTGGAAGTGGATGTACCGGAAAACTTTCTCGGGGACGTGATGGGGGATTTGAACTCCCGTCGCGGTCAAATCGAGGGGATGGATTCCGAGCAGGGAATTGCCAAAGTCGCCGCTCAGGTTCCCCTGGCGGAGATGTTTGGTTATGCTACGGATATTCGTTCCAAGACTCAAGGTAGAGGCGTGTTTTCGATGGAATTCAGCCGCTACGATGAGGTGCCCCGCAACGTGGCGGAAGCCATTATCGCCAAGAATAAGGGCAACAACTAGGAAATTCTTTGGCGATGCTTTGAGGGGGATTGAAAATTTGATATGGGCTTTGTCTTTTGCAAAGCCTTTGGCAAATTTTTCCCTCTCTGAGGTAAATCTATCAACTATCTGAATCTGAAAAGGAGACACGGGAAGATCCATGGCACGCGCTAAGTTTGAACGCAACAAGCCTCACGTCAACATTGGCACAATTGGTCACGTAGACCATGGCAAGACGACGTTGACGGCAGCCATTACCATGACCCTCGCAGCTGCTGGCCAAGCGGCTGGTCGCAAGTATGACGAAATCGATGCGGCTCCTGAGGAAAAGGCGCGCGGCATTACGATCAACACGGCTCACGTGGAGTATCAGACGAAGGATCGCCACTATGCCCACGTGGATTGTCCTGGTCACGCCGACTACGTGAAAAACATGATCACGGGTGCGGCACAAATGGATGGGGCGATTTTGTTGGTGTCGGCGGCGGATGGGCCGGAACCGCAAACTCGGGAACACATTCTGTTGGCCCGTCAGGTCGGGGTACCCCAACTGGTGGTCTTCATGAACAAGGAAGACTTGATGGAAGGGGAAGAAGAGTTGATCGAGTTGGTGGAACTGGAAGTGCGTGAGCTGCTTGCTTCCTATGACTTCGATGGCGACAACCTCCCGATTGTTTTGGGATCGGCCAAGCAGGCTTTGGATGCAATGGTGGCCAACCCGAAAACCCAGCGGGGCGAAAATCCGTGGGTAGACAAAATCTGGAAGCTCATGGATGCCGTGGACGATTACATTCCGACGCCAGAGCGGGCTGTAGACAAGCCGTTCTTGATGGCGGTGGAAGACGTGTTTTCGATTACCGGTCGGGGCACCGTGGCTACGGGTCGGATTGAGCGGGGCAAGGTGAAAATCGGCGACAACGTGGAGTTGGTGGGAATTCGCGACACCCGCAATACCACGGTGACCGGTTTGGAAATGTTCCAAAAGACCTTGGAAGAAGGCTTGGCCGGTGACAACGTGGGTGTGTTGATGCGTGGTGTGACCAAGGAGCAGGTGGAACGGGGCATGGTGTTGGCCCAACCCAAGACCATCAATCCGCACACCGAGTTTGAAGCTCAGGTGTACATCCTCACGGACAAGGAAGGCGGTCGGAAAACGCCGTTCTTCGCGGGCTATCGTCCTCAGTTCTATGTGCGGACGACGGACGTGACGGGCACGATCAAGGCGTTTACGGCGGATGACGGCACTTCGGCGGAAATGGTGATGCCGGGCGATCGCGTGAAAATGACGGTGGAATTGATTGCGCCCATTGCGATCGAGCAGGAGATGCGTTTTGCGATCCGGGAAGGCGGACGTACGGTTGGTTCGGGTGTGGTCACCAAAATTGTGAAGTAACTCACAGTTGGCTTGATCTTAAAGAGCATGTCCCCTCCCCGTGGAGGGGATTTTTGTTTTTTATGGATGTGATCGCCCTTAAACCCTTTGCTTGTATAGTTATAGTCATTCAATTTGAATTTGATACAGCTTTTTCCAAGCTCAAACCCTTGCTCAGTATGAACTTGAAAGTCAATGTTGTCCTTTTACAGGCACATTCTTATAGCTGTTTTGCATAGTGACGAGACAAAACAAGTCGGGTCGCAGGGGCGAAGCCCCCGTATTGGTTCTATTAGGCTTTCGTTGGGCAAGAAAAAATTGTGTCAGTTTTAATTAAAATGACTATAACTTCTTGGAAAGCTTTAACACCCATGGGCTAGAAAAGTCAATCATGCTGGGAAGCGGGTGGGAAGTACCCGTGTCTATTCTGCTGTTGCTGGGCTCGACTCTCCTAGCTTTATAATGACTTCACTAGGCGACCTAAATGTAAACCCCTGACGGAGCAAGGATCTCAGGACACAGAAAGCTCGTGTTCCACTACGTTTCCGGGAGAGCCTGCGATTGTTCCTATCGGGTCAGCTTGGCCCCCACCGCATCGGCGGGGCCGTGCAGCCATGTGGCCAAATTTTCCATAAAGCGCAGCGTATCGGCCAGGGACTGGGGTTCGGTTTGCATCGTGTTTCCGGGGGGTTCCGTCACGAAGCTGGGGCAGGCCATGGCCGCATTCCAGTTGTAATCGGCAAAATGGTGAAACGTCGAAGAGGCGATCGCCCGGCCGGCGCCACCACCTTCCCACGCCACCACCAGGTTGAACGATCGCCCGGAAACCCGGCTTTGTCCCTGGGCAATCACCTGCGCCGTCTCATCGGGGGCGTGGACGGCTCCTTCGTGGGGGTGGGCCGGCAAAAAGGCAATGGGTTGACCGTCGGCCCGCTGCATCAAAGGGTGGACGGGTTCGGGAACCGTCACCTCTTGATAATCGCCGTTGCGCCCCGAATGGTAATTGGGGTAGGAAATGGTGGGGGTATCTTGGTCGTCAGGATAATGGCGGGTGGGATCGGGTTCGGGATTGATGCTGTGGAAATGGTGGGCCGCGGCGATCGCCCCGCACACCCCGGCCAACCGGCACAACGACGACCCCAAATCCTGGTGATCGCGCGCCGTGAGCAGCCCCCCACCTTCTTGCCGAAACCGCACCAACCCCGCACAATCGCCGTCGGAGAGCCCGTCCCCCACATCCACCGCAAACAACCACACCTGATCGAATTGCCCGCGGCTGAGGTTGCTCAAAACCGGATCGTTGCCGCTGGCATCAACCTGGCGATCGCGGGCGGTCACTTGATGCCCCAATGCAGCCAAACTGTCCCGCAACAACCCAAACCGGGCAATGCTCCAATCATCCTCGGTGGGGGGAATGGTTGTCTGCAACAAAATTCGACTCACGGCAGAATTCTCCTATGGATGGGGGGCGCTCAAGATGGGGCATCGGGGCGATCGCCAATCACGGCTTTTTGCAACCCCAACAACACCAGTCCCAAGGCGATGATGCCAAAGACCATGGTACCGCCGGCCGCCACCGCCAACAACGCCGTGCGCACCACCGCCGCCAAACGGTTGGCCAAGGGATTGGGCAAAACCTTGGCCACGGCAAATTGCCCCGCCAACAATTGGAAAAAACCGTAAAAGAACAGGCCCAACC
>JAAUUG010000093.1 GCA_012031195.1 Oscillatoriales cyanobacterium SM2_1_8 | reverse complement strand
ACCCGCGCCCTCGAACGAATCCAAGCCGCCCCGATGGTCTTGGCCGCTGCCGCCATTAACCTGCAGGCGGTGGTCAGTGTGCTGGTCCGGGAGCAGCCGGAAATCATTTGGATTGTGGGGGCCGGTTGGCAAGGCAGCTACGCCCTCGAAGATACGGTCTGCGCGGGGCGATCGCCCAGGAACTGAAAAGCCACTGCGAATGGGGCAACGATGAAACGGTGGGGGCCCTGGCCCTCTACGAACAGTGGCAAGACCACTTGGAAGGACTCTTCTGCCTGTCCAGCCACGGCCAGCGCCTCCTTCGCCTCAATTGCCGCGAAGATATTGCCTACTGCGCCCGCCGCAGCATTGTCGAGGCGGTGCCCCGGCAAGTGAGCCCCGGGGTGTTGGCGCTGTAGATGGTTCGTCCTTACCGGGTGGTGGTGGGGGTCTGCGGTGGCATCGCGGCCTACAAGGTGTGCGAGGTGGTTTCGGCCCTGGGGCAACAAGAACGATTGCTCGGTGCAGGTTGTTCTCACGGACAACGCCGCTAAATTTGTCACCCCTCTGACGTTCGCCACCCTGGCCCGATCGCCCGCCTACACCGACGGCGATTTTTGGCAGGCCAGCCATGGCAAACCGTTGCACATTGCTTTGGGGGAACCGGCGGATTTGTTGGCGATCGCGCCGTTGACGGCCCACACCCTGGCCAAGCTGGCCCTGGGGCTGGCGGACAATTTGTTGACGGCCACCGTCTTGGCTTCTAACTGTCCGGTGTTGTTGGTGCCGGCGGCCAACCCGACCATGTGGGAGCAGCCGACCGTGCAGCGCCACTGGCAAACTTTGCACCAAGACCCTCGGTATTGGGCGATCGCCCCGGGGGCGGGCCGGTTGGCCTGCGATGCGGTGGGCACAGGGCGATTGGCGGAACCTCCCGACATTTTGGCGGCGATCGAAGGGTTGTTGCGATCGCGCGGCCAGCGGGATCTCCAGGGACAACGGGTGTTGGTGAGCGCCGGGGGCACCCCGTGAACCCCTCGATGCGGTGCGGTTTTTGGGCAATCCCGCCACGGGCAAACAGGGCATTGCCATCGCCCAAGCCGCTTGGTGCCGGGGGCGTACCGTCCGGTTGATTTTGGCCGGCGATCGCCCCGCTCCGGCCGGCATTCCCACCCACCGGGTCACCACCTCCGCCGAAATGCAAGCGGCCGTCTTCACGGAATTTCCCCATTGCGACATTTTTGTGTCGGCGGCGGCGGTGGGGGATGTCCAACCGCCCTTCTGGGGCGATCGCAAACTGCCCAAAGCCGAATTGCCGGCGGCGCTGCCCCTGACCCCCATTCCCGACATTTTGCAGGCGGTGGCAGCCCAAAAACGCGAAAACCAACATTTGATTGGGTTGGCGGCCCAAACCGGCGACGAAGCCGAAATGCTGGCCCAAGGCTGGGCCAAACTGCACCGCAAGGGCTTGGATGCGGTGTTGGTGAATCCGGTGGGCACCCCCGACAGCGGCTTTGGCAGCGATACCAACCGGGGCTGGCTGCTGCATCGCGACGGTCGCCACCGGGCGATCGCCCTCACCCACAAACGGGGAGTTGCCAGCGCCCTCTGGGATTTTTGGCGAGTCCATTAGGTTCTGTTGACATTAAGGGCATCGAGAACCTTGGCACCTCTCAACGCCCTCTCCCCCCGTGGGACGAGGGTCGGGGTGAGGCAACCCTGCCAGGAAGCGCGCCCTCATCCCCCAACCCCTTCTCCCAGAACGGGAGAAGGGGAGTTGAACCCTCTAACATAGTGAGGTGGCACAGTGAGGTGGGCAGCGTGAAAAGTGTCAACAAAACCTAGACCGGGTCTTGGTCTTCCCGCAGCACCTGAAGCAGGTAAGCCCCATAACTGCTTTTGGCCAAGGGGCGGGCCAAGTCGGCCAGTTGCTCGCGATCGATGTAACCCCGGCGGTAGGCAATCTCTTCGAGGCAAGCCAACTTCAACCCCTGCCGGTCTTCCAGGGTTTGAATGAAATTGGCCGCCTGATGGAGCGATTCATGGGTGCCCGTATCCAACCAGGCATAGCCCCGCCCCAGCAATTCCACCTGCAATTGGCCGGCTGCCAAATAGTGGCGGTTGACATCGGTAATTTCCAATTCCCCCCGCGCCGAGGGCCGCAGGTTTTGGGCGATCGCGCACACCTGGGCATCGTAAAAATACAACCCCGGCACGGCATAGTTGGACTTGGGCTGGAGGGGTTTTTCCTCCAAATCCATCGCCCGCCCCTGTTGGTCAAAGACAATGGTGCCGTAACGGTGGGGATCGTTGACCCGATAACCAAAAATGAGCCCCCCGGCGGTCAAGCGTGCGGCTCGCTGCAACACCTCCGGCAACCCATGGCCGTAAAAAATGTTGTCTCCCAAAATCAAACACACCGGCTCTTCAGCCAGGAATTCCTTCCCCAACAGAAAAGCCTGGGCCAACCCCCCCGGCTGGGGCTGCTCCACATAGGAAAATTGGAGACCCCATTGCCGACCGTCCCCCAACAACCGCTGAAACAGGGGCAAATCGTGGGGCGTAGAAATCACCAAAATCTCACGGATGCCCGCCAACATCAGCACCGACAAGGGATAGTAAATCATCGGCTTGTCGTAGACCGGCATCAGTTGTTTGCTGACGGCCAGGGTGAGGGGGTACAACCGGGTGCCCGATCCCCCCGCCAACACAATGCCCTTCATGGGTTCTCTAAGGGACGTTGCACATACATCCCCTGGGTTACAAAAAAGAGCCCCGGTACAAAGCGGTGGTTTCGACCGGAGTCGTTTTCCACGTTTTCGCTAAGTCCCGCAAATAGGACTCGGCGACACGCATATCACCGCCTTCAGGCTGAACATCCATATCGGAATTATCCAAATACAGAATGCCGCCAGGACGAAGCAACTTCTCAGCCTGCAACACGCAAGCACTCCGATAGCTGCCATCGACCACAATCAAATCAAAACCTTCGAGATAGGACTCGCCAAAGGAAACGTAGGCCTCCTTCTCTTGTGTAAAGAGATAGTTGAGATTTTGCGTGCCTTGCCCTGCGACCATGAGCTGTACTTTCTCGTACCAAGGCCGATAGTCTTCAACGGCCCAAACCGTTTGGGCCCTCGCGGCATACCACAGGGTAGACATCCCTGATCCAAATTCCAGCACCCGCGAGTTGGGGGTGAGAAAATCGTGAAAGTACCCGATGATGGTGTAAGGAAGCCAAGGCACAGGCTGGTATCGGTTGAGGGCGAGCCTCGAAAAACCCGAAGATAAAGCTAGGGGGCCGTGGCGCAGAATTTTCGACCACCCCACAAAATGCCCCTTTTGGTCGTGCCACCGGGATTTGCGAAAACGGTTTCCTTTGAGGATTTTATCGAGAATTTTGCCAAGCATAGTTCCTAGATGCCTTCGAGGGGCACTGCCAAAAACTTGGCCAGTTCCGCCGCCTTGTCTTCCAGTTCCGACAACGCCATCGGCTGACCCACCTCCGTCAACGGCAAATCCTTGCGCCCCTTCAGCCGCAAATAAAGCGATCGCCGGGGGTTGATGCCGTTCCGAATCTCTGCCCGCACCGCCTGCACCTCCGCCAACGGAAACGCAATGTCAATCGCCCGGTTGCGGCCGGGCATCCCCTTCCGCACCATCCGCAACTGCCCCTTGTCCAAATCAAACTCGTTGAACCCGCCGCCGTAGTCGATCGCGATCGCAAACCACAGATAAATGTCCAAGAGTGTGCCGGCCACCCCATAAAAAGAGAGGGCCAAACCCTGGGGGACAAAATTCACCAGCGGTTGTTCGATGCCCGGCAGCAAATCCACGCCGCTGTAGCTGGATAGCCCGGCCAGCAGAAACCCCAACCCGCCGATCGCCGTGATGGCGGCAAACACAAAATTGCTGGGGCGACGGGCGCCCAAAATCCGATAGGTCAAGACCCGTTCTGAAGTCTGGGCTGGTGTGTTGGTCGTGGTCATGGTGTCCATCGCGAGAGTGCTTGCCCTATGGTTACAGAATTTCCCGGACTTGGGGAACCCCAGCCACCACTTCCCCCACCAAAATGGTGTGGGCTACCCCCACAAACAACCCGTTTTCCACCACCCCGGGCAAATTGTTGAGGGTTTTTTCCAAACCCGCTGGGTCGGGAATGTCGGCAAACTTTACATCCAACACCATGTTCCCTTGATCGGTGATCACCGGGCCGTCCTTTTTCACCCCCATGCGCAGTTCCGGCTCCCCCCCCAACGCCTTCACCGCTCGGGTCACCGGGGTCACCGCCATCGGCAACACCTCCAACGGTACCGGAAAAGTCGAGCCCAACTTTTCTACGAGCTTGGAGCTGTCCACCACCACAATAAATTCCCGGGCCAGGCTGTCCACCACCTTCTCGCGGGTGTGGGCGGCCCCCCCGCCCTTGATTAAATTTTTGACCGGGTCCACTTCGTCCGCCCCGTCGATCGCCACGTGAATTTCCTCCGTATCCCCCAAATCGTCCAGGGTCATCAGCGGCACACCGTGCTTTTTGGCCAACACCGAAGCCTGAAACGAGGTGGGAATCCCCCGGATGTTTTGCAGTTCGCCGGTACCCAAGCGGCGACCCAACTCGGCGATCGCAAAGGCCGCCGTCGAGCCGGTGCCCAAACCCACCACCATGCCGGAGGTGACCCGTTGGGCGGCGGCAAGGCCGACTTGTTGTTTGAGTTGCTTGGTTAGGTCGGGATTCATGGCACACTGAGCAAGGGCTTCTGGGTCAGAATACCACCAAACGCAAAGGATTCAAAAATGGACGGACAGGCCAAGGTACGGCAGTTGGTGGCGAACCTGCAACGGATCATTGTCGGCAAAGACGAAGCCATTCGATTGGCGTTGACGGCCTTGCTGGCGGGGGGCCACGCCCTTCTGGAAGACGTGCCGGGGGTGGCAAAACCCTCCTGGCCAAGTCGCTGGCGGCTTCGATTTCCGGCAAATTTCAACGGGTGCAGTGCACCCCCGACCTGTTGCCGGCGGACATCACCGGCACCAACATCTGGAACCCCAAATCGGGGGAATTTCGGTTTGTGCCGGGGCCGGTGTTTGCCCACATTTTGCTGGCGGATGAAATCAACCGGGCGACCCCCCGCACCCAATCCGCTTTGCTGGAGGTGATGGAAGAACAGCAGGTGACGATCGATGGCGTGTCCTACCCGGTGCCGTCGCCGTTTTTTACCGTGGCGACCCAAAACCCCGTGGAGTACCAGGGCACCTTCCCCCTCCCCGAAGCGCAGTTGGATCGGTTTGCCCTCTCGTTTACCTTGGGGTACCCCAGCGAAACCGAAGAATTGGAAATGTTGTCCCGCCTGGGCGATCGCCCGGCCACCCTGGAGCCCTGCATTTCCCCGGAAGAAGTGTTGGCGTTGCGGCAAATGGCCCAAAACCTCACGGTGAGCGACGCCACCCGTCAATACATTGTGCGTTTGGTGCGGGCCACCCGCGAAGACGGCGAGATTGCGTTGGGGGCCAGCCCCCGCGGCTCGGTGGCCCTGCAGCGCACCGCCCAAAGTCATGCGTTGCTGCGGTTGGCCCTCAACCCCGATCGCCCGGCGGACTACGTGTTGCCCGACGACGTGAAATACATCGCCCCCTTTGTGTTGTCCCATCGGGTTTTGCCTGCGGGCCGCCGGGTCGCCCGGGACGTGGTGCGGCGGATTGTGGAGGGCGTGGCGGTGCCGTAAACTGGAGCACCGGCTATTGGCGACGATCACACTCGAGTCTGGGGAAAACATATGCGGGTTTTGGTGACGGGGGGAGCCGGCTTTCTGGGATCCCATCTGTGCGATCGCCTGATGGAACAGGGGCACACGGTCTTTTGTTTGGATAATTTTTATACTGGACATCGGCGCAACGTGGCGCGCTGGCAGGGCCACGACCGGTTTCACCTGTTGACCCGGGACGTGGTGCAACCCCTCACCGATTTGGCCGACTTGGCGATCGAGCGCATTTACCATTGGCCTGTCCGGCCTCGCCGGTGCATTACCAAGCCGATCCCATCGCCACCGCCAAGACCAATTTTTTGGGAACCCTCAACCTCCTCACCCTGGCCCAAACCTTGGGGGCGCGGTTCTTCTTGGCCTCCACCTCCGAAGTGTATGGCGATCCGTTGGTGCATCCCCAAGCCGAGGGTTATTGGGGGAACGTCAACTGCACGGGGATTCGGGCCTGCTACGACGAAGGCAAACGCATCGCCGAAACCTTAACCTTTGATTTTGCCCGTCAACACGGGTTGGCGGTACGGGTCGCCCGCATTTTCAACACCTACGGCGATCGCATGTTGGCCAACGATGGGCGGGTGGTGAGCAATTTTGTGGTGCAGGCGTTGCAGGGCAAATCCCTCACGGTTTACGGCGATGGCAGCCAAACCCGCAGCTTTTGCTACGTTTCGGATTTGGTGGCGGGTTTCCTCCGGTTGATGGAAAGCGACTGCGCGGAGCCGGTCAATCTGGGCAACCCCGGCGAGTATACGGTGGGGGAATTGGCGGAAACCGTTCGTCAAAAAATCAACCCGGCTTTGCCCCTTGTGTTCCAACCGTTGCCCCAAGACGATCCCCGGCGCCGCCGCCCCGATATTGCCCGCGCCAAAGCCGTTTTGGGTTGGGAACCGACGGTACCTCTGTCCGAGGGGTTGGACAAAACCATTGCCGATTTTCGGGCCCGCTTGGCGGAGGGCTGAGGACGGCAGGAACCACGTCATCTTGGGGGCAAGGCGGTTTTTAACAAAACTTGTAGCCCCCATTTTGCGGTGCCTTCAACTTGGCGCCGAGACGACATTCTGTCAGGATTTGTTAACCCGATCAAGAATTGCTTGCCAAATCTCCAGCATTTTGTAAAAATAGATACAGAAATTAGATGGCGTTTGAAAGGGGACAAAGAATCAAGCCGTTCCCGCTCGACCAGCCCTTGGAGACCGCCCCCTTGGAGGCCGCACGATGGATCCCAAATCCCCCATTGACTGGGACGAAATGTTTGAATACCTTCCGGGAACCACGGTCGAGCTGAAATCCCGGCCGGGGGTCTTCGACCAAATCGATGGTTATGAGGCCACGATGGTGCCGCCCATTTGGCTGAAAAACGATCCCCGGCCCCGCTACCCCCACGAGTTGCGCATTGTGTCCCGGCAGCATGTGGCGGCTTGCGACTGGTCGCCGCTCCCCGAACTTTCGTTGACCTAGAGCCCCAACCTGGAAAAGCATCCCCAGGCCGGAATCAGGACTTTTCCCGCTGGGTGGCGACAATCCGCCCCCTCGCCCGCCCCACAGCCCTTGGGCGTGACCAACGCTCCTCCCAAAAGGCGTTATAGCTATATTCGGGTAGATTCGGACATCGAAGAAAAAGGGGGTTTGGGGGCTGCGCCCCCAGCCAGGGTTTCACCCCTGTACCCCGTCCCAACCAAGTTATTTACAGCTATACAATGGGTTTATCTTTGCGCTGGTGACGGCCCATGGCGGTTTCTGCGTTTACCGATACCGAGCTTTATCCCAGCAGCGACGGGCAGCCCATGGCCGAAAACACGGTGCAATACCGTTGGATTGTCCTCATCAAAGAAAATTTGGAGCGTTGGTTTGCCGATCGCCCCGATGTGTTCATTGCCGGGGATTTGCTGTGGTACCCGTTGGCTGTGGCCGTGCCACCGGCTCCGTGTCAAGCGCCGGATGTGATGGTGGTGCTGGGACGACCCAAGGGCGATCGCCCTTCCTACAAGCAGTTTGAGGAAGGGGGGGGACCTCCCCAAGTGGTGTTTGAGATTCTCTCGGAGAGCAACCGGGGGCGACGGGGCCAAGCCGAGATGGCGAACAAGTTTCGGTTCTACGAGCAATACGGCGTAGAGGAATACTACATCTACGATCCGGAGCGCCGCGAATTGCGGGGGTGGCAACGGCAGGGGGCGACCCTTGCCCCGATCGTCGATGTGGGCCGATGGGTCAGTCCTCTGTTGGGGGTGTCTTTTTTCTGGGAGCCGGGGACGGAATTGGTGTTGTCTTTGCCCAACGGGGAGCGGTTTTTAACGCCTTTGGCCATGGCCCGGGATCGGGAACGGCAACGACGGCAACGGCGGATTCAAGTGGAGCAACAATGGCAACAGGCGGCGCAACGGGCGATCGCCGAACAGGAACGGCGGCAACAGGCCGAACAGCGGGCCGCGGAATTGGCCGCCAGGTTGCGGGCGCTGGGGCTGGAACCCTAGGGGGCCAGTTCCCGTTGCTGGGCGATCGCCAATTGGGTTTGCAATTCTTCCCAGGTGGCAACGGGCCCTAGGCAGGAAAACCCGGGGCAGACAGTAGCGGCAGGGGCCGAGACAACCGTGGCGATCGCCGTGGGCTGGTAGGTGGTTTGCAACCGCAACCAAGTAGCAATCGGGGCTTTGACGGTGGTAAAGTGCCGCGACCAATCCAACGCGCCCACCAAACTGGGGCAAGCCGCCGCCATTTGGGCGATCGCATCCCCAAAGGTTTGCAGACCCTGTTCCGCCCGCTCCAGGTAATAGGTTTCGCCGGTGAGGGCCCCCAACCGCACCAAATTCGTCAGCGCCACGCCGTTGGGGGAAGGGGTCGCCCCATCTTGGTAGCTTTTTTCCCGCAACAACAGGCCGGTGGCCGCATCGGCTGCCGTGTTGAAATAGCCGCCGGTTTGGGCATCCCACAATCGCCCATCCATCTCGGTTTGCAGGGCGATCGCCCGTTCCAGGTACACCGTGCCCAATTCGCAGGAAGCTAGGTGCAAATCCAGGTATGCCGCAATCAAAAAAGCATAGTCTTCGGCTTGGGCGGGGATCGCCGGCCGCCCCTCGTAATTGAGACGGTGCAGGCGATTGTTGACAATTTGCCGTCGCCAGAGGGCATCCGCCGCTGCGATCGCCAGTTGCAGGTAGCCGTTGACATTAAAAGCCCGATAGCACCAAGCCAACCCGGAAACCACCAAAGCATTCCAAGACACAATGATTTTGGTATCGGTGACGGGGGGCACCCGACCGGGCCAGGCCATGGCTTGGGCATCTTCCGCCGAGCGGGCCGGTGGAAACGCATCTTCGGGCAGGGAATGGGGGCCGTAGCGCATCCGAAAAAGTTTTAGCAGTATGGCTTCCGTATCCGGAGACAGATCGCCGCCCCGCCGCCGCTGCAAGACGTTCTTTTCCTCAAAATTCCCTGCCGCCGTGACGGTAAATTCGCGGGCCAAAAAGTTGGAGTTCCGCCCCCGTCAACACCTGTTGCAATTCGCTGTAGCGCCAAACCCAAAACTTGCCCTCTTGCCCTTCGCAATCGGCATCCTGGGAAGCGTAAAACAAGCCATCCCCGTCCAACATTTCCCGCTGTAGCCAACCCACCGTCTGCCGCACCGCCCGGGCGATCGCCGCCTCCTGAAACCCCGACAACCACAGTTCCGCCAGAAACTGGAGGTTTAAGCCGTTGTCGTACAGCATCTTTTCAAAGTGGGGCACCGTCCAAGTGGGGTCTACGGTGTAACGGTGCCAGCCGCCGGCCACATGGTCAAAAATTCCTCCCAGGGCCAAATCCAGTCCCCGTTGTTTGGCGCGGGCGGCCAAATCGCTGTCCAAGCGGCTGCCTTGCAACGCCAACCGGGCATAGGGAATCATCGGGAAACAGGTGCCGCGATCGCGGTGGGCCACCAGTCGCCCCGCCTCCTGCAACCGCGCCGA
>JAAUUG010000092.1 GCA_012031195.1 Oscillatoriales cyanobacterium SM2_1_8 | reverse complement strand
GGGCTGAGCGAAGTCGAAGCCTGCCGAAGGAGGGAGCACGCCCTCATCCCCCCAACCCCCTTCTCCCAGAACGGGAGAAGGGGAGCAGAACCCTCTTATAGTCGTTTTAATTAAGAATGCGCCTGTGTAGCTGTTTTGCATAGCGACGAGACAAAACAAGTCGGGTCGCAGGGGCGAAGCCCCCGTATTGGTTCTATTAGACTTTCGTTGGGCAGGAAAAAACCGTGTCGGTTTTAATTAAAATGACTATAACACACTGAGATGGACAACGTGCCAAACGCATCAACACAACCTAGATTTGAATTTGGCTGGGTTCGGACATGGATGTGAAACCCCATCCTCACCAAGCGATTTACGGCTATGCAAAACCGGCCGATGACCAAAGCCTCGACCGGTTCCCTTCCACTTTTTCAAGCTTGGCGCAAATTTGCTGCCTAGAGCGATCGCACACCTCGGGGAGCCGATGGGGGAAGGCACAAGGTCAGGTCGCCATCGAGACCAACCCTGACCAGACCTCGTCCCCCCCACTACACCCAAGCAAGTACGATCCTGCTTACTGCAGCACCAACGACACGTTGGCATTGTTCAAACCGGGCCGCTTGACCTCGCTCAAGGTCTTGTTGATGGCATACTTCTGGTTGATGGCGTTGATCAACTCGGTTTGGTTGTGACGCTTGGCCACACCCCACAAATCCGCAATCAGGTCGAACGAACCGTCGGCATTGCGGCTCCAGCCCAAGTCGTAATCGCCTTCCAAAATCGCCACAATGTCGGACCGGATACGCTGACCGTTGTAGCCCCGAACGTCCGCATTGGTTTGCACCGAAATGCCCAAGTCGCTCAACGACGAGGTCAAAATTGCGGCATCGGTCACCTTGGTGCGCAGCGTGCTGAAGTGAGACATGGTTGTTTGCTCCTAACTTTAAGTTTTGTGCTACATTGACCTTTGGACAAAACGGATAAAAATTGGGTTCACCCCTTGCTTTCTGTGCGTTTCCTGTCTGTAGGCTTACTTTTTGTAAGTTTGCTTTCTGTGTGTTCTGTCTCTTCTCTTGGTTCTTCTCTTGGCTCTTCTCCCAAAGACCCTATCCAAGACTGGGTGAGGGTATAGGTTAGAGACCAAGTTACAAACTGGGTAAAAACTGGATAAAGATTGGGTTAAGTGCTGGGTCAAAGACCTAAGTTCGGCAGATGGTGTTTCCTCGCTTGGCAGGTTAGAAGGCACCCTCCAGACCCAAACATTTCCCCAGTTTTTCCAGAAATACCCTCCAGAGAAGTTTCGTACGAGATATCACAGAAAACAGATAACAGCAAGTAACGACAGAGAAAAGGGCTTCATCCCCTTTACCCGTCTTCCCCGGTAAAACCGGGAAAGCTTTTTAGAACTCCAACCGCTGGTATTCCGCGGTTGCAGTCGCTGCGGGTCGTGCCCGCAGTCTTGCCCAGTCCCGCAGGGCAGTCACCTGCTCTTCCATGGTGCGGGAAAGGGGAGTCGTGGACTTGATGGCGGCGATCGCGTCCAACTGATTAAACTCCCGGTCTTGGGCAAAAGCTTCATACATGGCCGCCACGATCGCCTGTTCGATCTCGGCCCCGGAGAACCCATCGGCAATTCGCGCCAGCTCTGCCGTATCAAAACGGGTGGTATCGCTGCGGCGTTTGCTCAAATGAATCTCAAAAATCTGCTGCCGTTCTTCCACCGTGGGCAAATCCACAAAAAACAGTTCATCAAACCGTCCCTTGCGCAGAAATTCCCCCGGCAGCCGATCCACCCGGTTGGCGGTAGCCATCACAAACACCGGCGATTTCTTCTCTTGCATCCAGGTCAGAAATGTACCGAAAATGCGCGAAGAAGTCCCCCCATCCGAATCCGCCGATCCCGCACTCCCGGCAAATGCTTTGTCCAACTCATCGATGAACAAAATTACCGGCGCGATCGCCTCGGCGGACTTCAGGGCATTGCGCAGGTTTGCTTCCGATCGCCCCACCGTCGAACCGTCGTAGACCCGACCCACATCCAAACGAATGAGGGGCAGCGACCAAAGACGCGCCGTGGTTTTCGCAATCAACGACTTGCCGCAGCCGGGCACCCCCAAAATCATCATCCCCTTGGGCTGAGGCAAACCATAATCCCGCGCCCGTTGGCTGAAGGCGTTGGCCCGTTGCCGCAACCACCGCTTCAGCTCCTCCAGTCCCCCCACCGCCGCCATGCCCTCGTCCTGTTCCAAATACTCCAGGATCCGGTTCCGACGAATCAATTGCTTCTTCTCGGACAGCACAATTTCCACTTCTTCTTCGGTGAGGCGACCGGTGGTCACCTGGGCTTTGCGATAAACCTTCTCGGCTTCGTCTTGGGTCAACCCCAAAGCCGCTTGCAGCAACTTTTCGCGGGTCTCCGGCTCCATCTTGCGGGCCCGGTTGATGCCCACCTGCCGATCCAAGACCTCCGCCAACTCCTCCACCGAAGGCATTGGAAAATCCAACACAATCAGCTCTTTTTCCACCTCAATCGGAATTTCCAGAATCGGCGACATCAACACAATGGTTCGCTGCGTTCCCCGACAACTCGCGATCGCATCCCCTCAGCCATCTCGTGACGTTGGCATGATCTTTGAACGGATGCAGGTCTTTGAACACATACATTGCAGGCTCTTTGCTGTCTTGGCGCGTCACCCACGCCAAGGCCGCTTCCGGGGAAGTGGTGTTGTGAGGGGCCGTAGCGTTGCCCTTCTCTCCGTCTCCATCGTAGGGCAGCATTCCCCGGGTCAAAGTCCAGAAAAAAAGCTTGCGGGTGGGCTTCCCCTGGGCCAGTTGCGCCAAAGTGCGCTCGGCTCGCTCCTCTTCACAGGTTACCAAATACACCAGCGGGTATTGGGCCTGAATCAGTATATTCAGTTCCTCGTTCAGCGACTTGGAGTTCATACCCACCTCATGTGTTGCTCTGCGATCAACCTGTATCTGTACCTGTGTGCCCAACTGGAAGTTTTCGCCCTGCTCCTGCACCTCTTCTCTTAAGCTTTACTGCCGCAACTTTTTCTGTCTTGTTGCTCCTGTCTCGTTGCTTGCCCTGTCTCACCAATAGCTCAACAACAATAGCTCAACAACAATGCCTCACTTGCATAGCTTCAAATTCAATTTGAAATTCAAGCCGTTTTCTCAATCTCCAATCAATACCAATCAACAATCAATCGTTTGTTCAGCTTTCGATTCAGTCTACTACTGATATATCAGAAAAAACGTTCCCTGAAAACAATTTTGAAGAATCTTCATGAAGATTTGCGACTCTGGCTTTTGGGTTTGCCTTTGGATTTGCTTGCAGATGGTTGGCGATGACACCCCTATCTACAACCCATCAAGAACCAGATAGATTCTTGGATCGCATTGGAATCACATTAGATCAATCGCACTAGATCAAAGGTTGGATTCCTGGGTTGGAAACCGCCTGCAAACTCCTGTTGCGAAAGACCAACGCCGATTGACAAGCCGGACAGTGATACAACTGGTGGGTATGACCCATTCCGTCCCGTTGCACAATGTCCGCGTGCTCCAGATAGAACCGTAGGGCTTGCTCCACAATTTCCGACATGGAGTATCCCTCGCAAGCAGCTTTCACCTTGAGCTGGCTCTGGATGGTTTCCGAAAGGTAGTAGGTTACCTTTCTTTTGCCCTCATCCCCGGTCAAACCCTCCAAGCTGCCGACAATTTGCCCCGTACTGGCCAGATTTTCAGTTTCCCCCGCGATCGCGTGCATGTCCTCCTTCTCCTCCCTATCCATATCACTCAATTCATCCGAAACCTTGCCCGCCGCATCTCCAAGATCAGCCTTGACCGAATCGGTGCTTTGACCAAGTCCCTGATTCCCCGCTGAGCCCGTGGCGGGAATGCCCCCCAGGCTGGAACTTGCATCGCCGAAAACTGCGCTGACTCTTGCATCGGGAAACGCGCTCCTCTTTTCGCTAACCTCTGAAATCTCTAACGGAACCCCTAACTTCGCATCCCGATTCCGGGTTATCTCTCTGTACCGGTTTACGTACCGGCTTATGTACCGGGTTCAGCACCGAATGCAGACCAATGCAGAATTTTGAACAAAGTTTATCAAAAACTTATTGAAGAACCTATTGAAAAACCTATTAACAGACTTGAGGACAACCAGAACCGCACAACTTCCCTTGTGTGCTTTACCGGTACATCTTTGCCCCTTTTTTGTTCTCCGCTTTATTCCCTTAATGTGAACCTTACCCTAGCCCCCCTCCCCCCGGCTGTCAATACAATTTCGGTGGATTATGGCAATTTGTTTACAAAAGTTCACAAAAGCGACGTTGTTTAACGCAACTTGAAGTTGTGTTGCGCTATGTTGAGGGCGATCGCGAACCAAGGGTCATCACTTTAGGATAGGCGGAGTGAGCGCTCAGGGGGCAAGGTGAATGGAATTGGCAACGATTTTGGCGGCGGTTCCGGCGACGGCGGCGTGGTCGCCCAAGGTGGCCGCGATCTTTATCTTGTGCAACCTTTTTGCGGTGGCGATCGGGCGGTATGCCATTCAGAAGAAGGGGGTGGGGCCAGCTTTGCCGGTGGCGGTGCCCGGTTTGTTTACTGGGTTTGGGGTGCCGGAACTGTTGGCAACGACCAGTTTGGGCCATTTGTTGGCGGCGGGCATGACGTTGGGGCTAGCCCAAGCCGGTTTGATGTAGGTTGACCCGTTGGCCCCCTTTGGTGGGCGTGGGATACTGTACGGCTGTACCGGTCGTTGCAGGTTGAAGGTTTATGGAGCACAAGCCAAGGATTTTGTTTTTGTACGGTTCGTTGCGGGAACGTTCCTACAGCCGGTTGTTGGCGGAGGCGGCGGCCCGCATCCTTGCCGATATGGGAGCAGAAGTGCGTTTTTTCCACCCTCAAGGGCTGCCTTTGTACGGGGCGGAGCCGGAAACCCATTCCAAAGTGCAGGAGTTGCGGGAACTCTCTTTGTGGTCGGAAGGGCAAGTATGGTCAAGCCCTGAGCTGCACGGCAACATTTCGGGGTTGATGAAAACCCAAATCGATTGGATTCCCCTCACTTTGGGGGCTGTGCGGCCCACCCAAGGGCGCACGTTGGCGCTGATGCAGGTGTCGGGAGGATCGCAGTCTTTCAATGCCGTGAACACGATGCGATTGTTGGGGCGATGGATGCGGATGTTCACCATCCCCAATCAGTCTTCGGTGGCGAAGGCGTACCAGGAATTTCACGAAGACGGCACCATGAAGGATTCGCCCTACCGCGATCGCGTGGTGGACGTGATGGAGGAGCTGTATCGGTTCACCATTTTGTTGCGGGATCAAGTGGAAGTGTTGACCGATCGCTACAGCGAGCGCAAAGAACGGGCGGCCCAGTTGTTGACGACCCCCAGCACCTAGGGCCGGGGGAAACCCAAAATCCAGATGGGGGGAGGGTCTTCCCTGGAGCTGTGGCCGCGACGATCGCCCCCAACCAACCGTTAGGGTGTGCGCAGCGCCACAATCGGATCGAGGCGGGCGGCCTGCCGGGCCGGGAAAATCCCGAAAAACAAACCAATGCTGCCCGATACCCCCACCGCCAGGGCGATCGCCCCCCCGATACCCCCGCCCTTCAGGGGGGTGTACCATCCCACCAAGGTAACGCCGGTTACCCCCAAGGCGGTGCCCAACGCGCCCCCCAGGGTTGCCAAAATGACGGCCTCAATGGCAAATTGCAGCAAAATATCCTCTTGGGTAGCCCCCAAGGCCTTGCGCAAACCAATTTCCTGAGTGCGTTCCACCACCGAGACCAGCATGATGTTGGTGATGCCGATGCCCCCCACCACCAGCGAAATCGCGGCGATCGCCGCCAACATGATGGTGAGGGCATTGGTCACGTTGCCGGCGATGCTGAGGGCATCTTTTGGGTGCGAATCACAAAGGTGTCGTCGCCGTTTTCGACAACGCCATGGCGCAACCGCAACAAATTCTCAATCTGAAATTGGGCCGCCCCGACGCTGTTGGCATCTTTGGCCGAAATGTTGATCACCGGTACCGCAATGCCATAGGGCGAGGTGCGCCCCACCAACAACCCGCTCATGGTGGATTGGGGCAGAAAAATCGTGTCATCTTGATTGGTGCCGAGGGAAGCCCCTTTTTCCTCCATCACCCCAATCACATCAAAACCAATGCCCCGGATCCGAATCCTTTTGGTGAGGGGCTCGGCCGCGGCGATCGCCGCCATATCGCAATCGTTGCCTTGGCTGCTCACCCCCAGCAATTTGGTGGCAATGCTGCAACCCAAGACCGTCACCCGGGCGTTGCGCCGCAGATCGTCGGCACTCAAAAAACGCCCTAGGGCCACGTTCACTTCCCGGACGGGGCTGTATTCGGGGGTGGTGCCCACGATTTGCCCCCGCTCCCGCCGGTTGCCCAACACCACCAGTTCCGATCCCCGCACCTCTGGCGCCACCAGGGATACGGTTGGCACTTGGGCGGCGATCGCCTTGGCATCGGCCAATACCAGACGGTTGGGGGGAGTAATGATGTTGCGCCGGGTGTTGTCCGACCCGGCAATCACAAACAGCACGTTGGTGCCCAGCGACTGAAACTGATCCGTGGCGTACCGTTTGGCTCCTTCGCCGATCCCCACCATGGCGATCGTGGAGGCATTGCCAATGACGATCCCCAACATGGTCAACAGGCTGCGGGTGCGGTTGGCGGCCAGCGTGCGCACCGCCATGGTCAGGCTTTCCCAAAAGATCATCGGTCGCGAACCCCCGAGCGGCTCCTACATCATACCCATACCGCCCATACCGCCCATACCGCCCATGCCACCCATGCCGCCACCGGGAGGAGCCGGCGGTTCCGGTTGGGGAATTTCCGCCACCAGGGCTTCGGTGGTAAGCACCATCCCCGCCACCGACACGGCGTTTTGCAGGGCCAAGCGCACCACTTTCGCCGGATCGACAATGCCCGCCGCCACGAGGTTGGTGTAGGTCAACGCCTGCGCGTCGTAGCCCCAACCAAATTCCCAGGCCTTCACTTTTTCCACCACCACGGAGCCCTCTACCCCCGCGTTGTCCACAATCTGCCGCAGGGGGGCCGTCAACGCCGTCGCCACGATCGCCGCGCCGGTGGCTTCTTCCCCGGTCAGACCTTGGGCACATTCCTGGGCGACCTGCGACAGAAACGCCAGCGTGGCTCCCCCACCGGGCACAATGCCTTCTTCGACGGCGGCCCGGGTGGCGGCCAAGGCATCTTCAATCCGCAGTTTCTTTTCCTTCAGTTCGGTTTCCGTGGCGGCCCCCACTTTGATTTGGGCCACACCGCCGGCCAAGCGCGCCAACCGTTCCTGCAGTTTCTCCCGATCGTAGGTGGAGTCGGATTCTTCGTATTCCTTACGAATCTGGGCGACCCGGGCCCGCACCCGCTCGCTGTTCACGTTTTCCACCACGATCGTGGTGTTTTCTTTGTCCACTTCGATTTTGGTGACGGTACCCAAGTCGGCCAAGGTCACCTGCTCCAAGTTGGTGCCGGTATCTTCAGACATCAAGGTGGCGCCGGTCAAAATGGCAATGTCTTCCAACATGGCTTTGCGCCGTTCGCCAAAACTGGGGGCTTTGATCGCCACCACGCTCAGCACCCCCCGCATTTTGTTCACCACCAAGGTGCTCAGGGCTTCCCCGTCCACATCTTCGGCCAGAATAATCAGGGGTGCCTTCGCCTGCACCACTTTTTCCAACAGGGGCAGCAGGTCGGCCAGAGACCCAATTTTTTTGTCGGTCAGCAGGATGCGGGCGTTGGCGAGTTCCACCGTCTGGCGATCGCTGTTGGTGACAAAATACGGCGAAATGTAGCCCCGATCGAATTGCATCCCCTCCACCACATCCAGTTCGGTTTGCAGGGATTTCGATTCTTCGACGGTGACCACGCCATCGCGACCGACTTTGGCCATGGCTTGGGCTACCATCTGCCCGATCTCGGCATCGTTGGCCGCGGAAATGGTCGCCACTTGGGCGATCGCTTCCCCTTCCACGGTTTTGGCCCGTTCGCCAATGGCTTGCACCACCGCCGCCGTCGCTTTGTCCATCCCCCGCTTCAGGGCAATCGGGTTGGCCCCGGCCACCACGTTGCGCAATCCTTCTTTCACCATTTCTTGGGCCAAGACCGTCGCGGTGGTGGTGCCGTCCCCCACCTCATCGCTGGTCTTTTCGGCGACTTCCCGAATCAGTTGGGCGCCGGCGTTTTCGAGGCGATCGGACAATTCAATCTCTTTGGCGATCGCCACCCCCGTCCTTCACAATTTCAGGTACGCCAAATTTTTTTCGAGAATGACGTTGCGGCCGCGGGGCCATGGTCACCCGAATGGCGTTGGCTGCGGCGTCGATTCCCCGTGCCAACGCTTGCCGCGAGGCTTCATCAAACACAATGTTTTTTGCCATGATCTCCGGTGTGTCGTGTCCCTCGGTGCGGCATTTTAGCACTTGGGGCCCGGGAGTGCTAAAGTCGGGAAAACCGTATCGCGATCGGGCTAGCCCCCCACAAACCAGCGGATGCCCTGCACCAGGTAGTAGCCACCCGTCAGCATCAGGGCTACGCTGCCAAAGCGGATGATGCCTTCGGAATGCTGCAGCAACTGCCTGCTCTGTTTGGCCAAAGCCGTAAACAAGCTGGCCAAGAAAATCAAAATGGTGTAGCCAATGGCATAGCTCACCATCGTTAAGGTACCCAAAACCTGGGAACCGGTGGCAGCGGCAGCCGCCAAAACCGCAAACAAAACCGGACTGGCACAGGGGGAACTCACCAGGGCAAAGGTCAAGCCCACGCCGTAGGGGCCGGCCTGCGGGAGGTTCACATTAATTTGCGGGAGGGGAATGTTCACAATTCCCAGCAACCACAACCCCATAATTCCCATAATTGCGCCCACGGCAATGTTGATGTAGCCGCGATACTCGACCATGACCGCCCCGGCAAACGAAGACGCCAAGCCAAAGAGGCTCAAAATGGTGACGGCTCCCAAGACAAACAAGCCCGCTTTGCGGAAGGCATCCCATCGGGATTTCACGTTGAGGGTGCCAATGTAACTGAGGTTGACGGGCAACAACGCCAAAATGCAAGGCGATACGCTGGCCAACACCCCGCCCACAAAGGCCAGCGGCAACAATACCAAGGGATTGGTGGTATCTTGCCGATCAAACCATTGCTGGTAACGGTTTTCAATGATAGAAATGAGGCGTTCGATGGGATGGCTGACCAACGGGCCGATGGTAACCACCAGAATTAGGGTAAGGATGCCCAATCCTAAGTAGGGCAACCATTTTCGATACCGTGGGAATCGATCCCCGACGGGATCGGGCCCATCTCCATGGCGATATTCATCGGTGGACGGAGGTTGATGCATGTTTTTTGGTGGATTTGGTTTTTCCCGGTTTTTGGTCTGAGGTGCTTTGGGCACGCTGCCCACCTCACTGCGTAAGAGGTTTCTACTCCCCTTCTTCCGTTCTGGGAGAAGGGGTCGGGGGATGAGGGCGTATAGCTGTATTCAAGTGAGTTTGAATATAGGCGGGAAAGGGGGTTTGGGGCTGCGCCCCCAGGCAGGGTTCACCCCTGCACCCCGTCCTAACCAAGCTGTTTACAACTATACTTGCCGGTCGGGTTGTCCCCTCATCCTGACCCTCTACCTTCTTGGCCAGGCTCAGAAATTGGGAGAGGGGGTCAGACGATACAGAACCTAGGGGGTCAAAGCCTTGTCCAAGACCTTTTTGTAGTCCGCCAGGTTGGCGTTGTTCCGATACTGGG
>JAAUUG010000091.1 GCA_012031195.1 Oscillatoriales cyanobacterium SM2_1_8 | reverse complement strand
AGAGGGGAGTTAAAGGCAATCAAAACAATCATAGTCGTGCCATTTTTAATTAAACTGATTATATAGTCATTTTAATTAAAATTGACACAGTTTTCCTGCCCAACGAAAGTCTAATAGAACCAATACGGGGGCTTCGCCCCTGCGACCCGACTTGTCTTGTCTCGTCGCTATGCAAAACAGCTATAACTGTTAGGAGTTTCGATGCGATCGGTCGAGCGATGGGGCCAGAAAGCGCCTTGGATCGGTACCGCCAATTCCCGCTCGGTGAAAAAATCGAGGGGTATCGACAGTACCAGCAGCCATAAACCCAAAATCCCTTAAATTTTTCTCATATTTTGATCGGATTGGGGGCCGTGGTTTGCCTCCTCACCCCAGTTTTGGTCGCCAAGATGTCCTCTACAATGGCGACGATAGACCCGTCGGGAAGCAAACGTGGCTACCAATTACGATCGCATCCTCGCATTGGGGCAAGTGGGCAAGTTTCAGGAGGCCCATACCCTTTGCCGTCGTCTTGTCCAAAAAAAGCCGGGCGACCGCCGGGCATGGTTGCTGTTGGGCAATCTGGAGTTGCAGTTGGGGCAGACCCAAGCCGCGCAAACCTCCTTGCAACGGGCGTTGGCTTTGGGTCGAACCGACGATCCGGAAGTTTTGGGGTTGTTGGGGGTGGCCCACAGCCAAGGCGGCGATTTTGGGGCTGGGATTGGCTACCTGCGGCAAGCCTTGGTTGCGGCCCCAACCGCGATCGAAACCCGTTACAACTTGGCTTTGGCGCTGCAAAAAAACGGCGACGGGGCGGCGGCCCAAGCCGAGTACGAGACGCTGGTGGAACAGGTGCCGCACCATGGGCGGGGATGGTTGCAGTTGGGGCATTTGGCTCGTCAGCGGAACCAATGGGGGGCCGCCGAAAATCATTATCAGCGGGCGTTGACGGTGGAGCCGACCTTAGCGGAAGCCCATTTGCATTGGGGAATGTGCCGTTGGGAGTTTCAGGACTGGGAGGGAGCGCGGCAAGCTTGCGAACGGGCGATCGCCCTGCAGCCAACGGCGGCGGCCCACAACCTGCTGGGGGCGGTCTACGAGCGGCTGGAGCGGGCCCAACCGGCACTGCATCACTACCGGCAAGCGTTGGTTTGCGATCCCCAACAGACCGAAGCCCGTCTCAATTTGGCCAATGCCCACCGACGGTTGGAGGATTTCGACAGGGCCGCTGCGATGTACCGAGAATTGTTGCAGCGCGATCCGGTCAACCTCAGTGCTTTGGACGGCTTGATTCAAGTTCAGATGCAAACCTGTTTTTGGGACGGGGTGACCGAACTCTGGCAACGGTTTTGGGCAGGGGTGCAGGAGACCCCGGGCAGCATTTCCCCCCTCAGTACCTTGTACATGCCGGGGGATGCCCATCAACAAAAAGTGGTGGCGGCCAAGGTATCGGAAGGACTGGCGCAGTCTTTGGCAGAGCGCCGCATGGGGTGGGGAGAGACCCCGCCACCTGCTTCCCAATTGCGGTTGGGCTATTTGTCGGGGGATTTTCGGTACCATGCGGTAGCCCACTTGATGACGGGGTTGTTTGCCCATCACGACCGATCGCAATTTGCCGTGTATGCCTATTCCTTGGGGCTTGACGATGGCAGTGAATATCGGCAAAAGCTGCAACGGGATGCCGATGTGTTTCGGGATTTGAAAGGGCAAAACCCCGAGGCGATCGCCCAGGCCATTCACCAAGACGGAATTCACATCCTGATCGATTTGGCTGGGTACACCGATTTCGGTTCTCCCCGGACCCTGTTGCTGCAACCGGCGCCGATTCGGGTGCACTATTTGGGGTATCCGGGCACCCTGGGCCTCACCGATTACCTCATTGCCGATCCGGTGGTGGCTGCCCCCCGATCTCACCACGGCCTACCTGGAGCGATCGCCTACCTGCCTCGGTGTTATCAGATCAACTACAACCAGCAACCGGTACCCGCCCTGGGCGATCGGGCGGCATTGCGGCGGGCCAACGGTCTGCCCGAAAACAGCTTGGTGTTTTGTTGTTTCAACCATGCCCGCAAGATCAACTCTGAGATATTTGCGGTGTGGATGAACCTGTTGCGGGAGGTTGCCCGACAGCGTGCTGTGGTTGGCACCGGCCAATCCCCTCGTCCAAACGAACTTGCGCCATGGGGCGGAGTCCCAAGGGGTGAAGGGCGATCGCTGATTTTTGCCCCCCCACCAGCTCAAAGCGGCCCACTTGCAACGGTTGACGGCGGCGGATTTGTTTTTGGATACCCCCATCTACAACGCCCACACCACGGGCAGCGATGCGTTGTGGGCGGGGGTGCCCCTCCTGACGTTGCGGGGCAAAACCTTTGCGGCGCGGGTGGGGGAAAGTTTGCTGCGGGCGGTTTTGCCGGCGGATTGGGGGACGGAATTGGTGGCGACAGATTTCGCCGATTACCAAAACCGGCGATCGCCCTGGCCCGGGATATGTCCCGACTCCGCCAATATCAGGATTACCTCCATCACCAACGCCAAAATTTGCCGCTGTTTCAAACGGAACAAACGGTGCGGGATTTGGAAAACCTCTACCAACAAATGTGGCAACGTTACGAGCGCGGTCTGCCTCCCGCTACGTTGGCAGTAACCCACCCTCAGCCGATTGCAGAGGTGCCCACAGCCGCAAAACGGCAAGAATTTGCGATCGTGATCGCCGCCGATGCCCGTTATTTCCCGCTGGCCCAAGAGGCCATTTTGTCGATTCGGGCATTGCCCGAAGGGGAAGCCGCCGAAATTTGCTACCTCGACCTTGGTTGTACGGCGGAGCAACGGGCTTGGTTAGCCAGCCATACCGATCGCGTCGCCCAGGCGCAATGGGATTTGGACTTTCCCAATCGAGAGGCAACCCCCGAATACCTCAAAGCGATGGTCGGCCGACCCTTTTTGCCGGAGTATTTTCCCGGTTATGAGGTGTACGTTTGGTTGGATGCCGATGTCTGGATGCAAACCTGGGAAGCGATTCCTTTGCTGGTGGCCGGGGCCCAACGTTACGGGTTGGCGATTGTTTCCGAAATCGATCGCAACAACGGTTTGCTGTTTGGCCAGATTGAGGGGTACATGGCGTTTCAGCGGGATTGGTATGCCCCCTCCTACGGCCGCGAAGTGGCCGATCGCCTGTGCCAGTATCCCCTGCTTTGTACGGGGGTGTTTGCGATGCGTTGGGATGCCCCCCACTGGCAAGCCTGGCGCGATTGTCTGCACCAGGGGATTCAAAAGGCGATTCATGCCGGCATCGATCAAATCTCTTTGAATCTGGCCATCTATGAGAATCCGGCCCTGTTTCAGCAAACGGCGTTGCTGCCCATTTGGTGCGATTGGATGTGCCACATTGGTTTGCCCCTGTGGGACGAAAACCACCACCGGTTTGTGGAAGCCCAGCCCCCCCATCACCCCATCAGCATCCTGCACCTCACTTCCCTCAAAAACAATCCACAGGTACGGCTGAAAACGCGGCAGGGTCGAGAGGTGGAAATCGGATTGCGTTACGGCACCCAATCCCCCCGTCCGGTCGGTCTCGCCGTTGCGTCTGCCCCTGCCCCCTCGGCGATCGCGGTGACGGCGACGGATGCCCAGTTTTTGACCTGGCCAAAGGTCTGATCTCATCGGTGCGGGCGGCGCGCCCCCATTTGCCCCTGGGTTGCCTGGATGTGGGATGCACCCCCGACCAACGGCGCTGGTTGGAAACCCATGTGGACAAAGTGGTATCCCCGGGGTGGGATTTTCGGTTTGCCCACCAAGACCAAGCCCCGTCCTACCTGCGGGCAATGACGGCGCGCCCGTTTCTGGATCGTCATTTTCCGGGGTGGGATGCCTACCTCTGGTTGGATGCTGATACTTGGGTACAGGACGGTACGGCCCTCGATCTGCTGCTGGCAGCGGCGGGGGCGATCGCCTGGCCATTGTTCCGGAATTGGATCGCAGCGCTGCGGTCTACTACGGTGAGGTGGCTGGAGAATGGGCGAAAAATCAACACTGGCTAGCAGGTTTGTACGGTGCTGAGATCGCTCAGCTATACCACCGTTTCCCTCGTCTCAATGCTGGGGTCTTCGGGCTGGGGCGCTTGGCCCCCCATTGGCAGGTCTGGCGGCAGAGCTTTCAGCAAGCTTGCGATCGCCTTGAACATCCCTTTGCCCATGGTTTGGATCAAACCTCCCTCAACCATGCCGTGTATCACCACAATCTGCTGAAGGATACGGCGCTGTTGCCGCTGTGGTGCAATTGGACTTGTCATTTGGAGTTGCCCCTGTGGCACCCTGAACTTCAGAAGTTTGTGGAACCGCAATACCCCCACCGCCCCCTGGGAATTGTCCACCTCACTTGTAGCAAAGAGGAGTTTCGTGAGGTAAGGACTATCGAGGGAAAGCGCATCGTCCGTTCCTTCTACTACTCTGGTCAGGTTTCATCCCCTCCTCCCTTAAACTTGAACAATCCTTTGCCGTTGGTTCCTGTGAGCAGCGCTTTTCCCAATTCCCATTTTTCCCAAATTCCGATGTGGTTGCAGGAAGCAGCCCAATTGGGGCAGCAGGGTCGCAGTCCGGAGGCCGCCGCCCTCTGCCAACAGGTTTTGGCCCTCGATCCCCAAAACGTGCGGGCTTTGCATTTGTATGGTTTGGCCCTGTGGCAGTCGGGCCAAGCCCAAACCGCCCTGGAACCCTTGCAACGGGCGATCGCCCTGGAGCCCAGCAACCCGGAAATTCACAGCCATTTGGGGGTGGTGCATTGCGCGGTGGGGGATTTGGGGAAGGGTGTGGAGTGCTATGCCCAAGCGGTGGCGCTGGCCCCCGAAAACCTTGGCATTCGGTTCAATTACGCGCTGGGGTTGCACAAACTGGGGCGGTACGACGAGGCCCGTCAACAGTACGAACAAATTCTTAGACAGGACGACAACCTCCCGCAAGCCCATTTCCATTTGGGGCGGATTCACCAACACGCTCAGGAGCTGGGGGCGGCCCGCCATCATTACCAAAGAGCCCTGACCCTAGACCCCAATTTTCAAGATGCGGCGATCGCCCTGCAGGTTTTGGCCCGTGCGACGTCGGCAACGGTTGCCAACCATCAAGCACCCAACAACACCCCCCAAAGTGCCAACAACGACGGTGAGCGCATTGTGTGCGAACCGGATGCGGGCTTTGGGGATTGGATGGCCCGTTGCGGCGGCAGCCTTTGGCTCACAACCTACCAAGCCGGCAAGTTGGCGGTGTTGGGCTGGGACGGAAACCAACTCACGGTGACGATGCGCACGTTTCGCAAAGCCATGGGGTTGGCGCTGGCGGGCGATCGCCTGGCCCTGAGCACCCAAGAGGAGGTGCTGATCTTTGGGGAAGGGGCCCCTCACCCACGGCTACCGGGAAGATGCGCCGGGGATGCACGATGCCCTGTACCTGCCCCGTACCCGTCACCTCACAGGGGATTTGTTCACCCACGATTTGGATTGGGGGGACGAGGGATTGTGGTTGGTGAACACCCGGTTTTCGTGCTTGGCCCACCTCAGCGATCGCTTCAATTTTGTCCCCCGCTGGCGACCCTTTTTTATTACCGACCTGGCCCCCGAAGACCGCTGCCACCTCAACGGCTTGGCCATGGTGAACGGTCAGCCCAAATACGTCACCGCTTTGGGGGCCAGCAATGAGGTGGGGGGCTGGCGATCGCACAAGGCCGATGGCGGCATTGTGATGGATGTGGAGCGCAACGAAGTGGTGTTGTGGGGATTGTCGATGCCCCATTCACCGGTCTGGTACCAAGACCACCTCTGGTTTCACAATTCCGGTCGGGGGGAACTGTGGCGCTGGGATCCTGCCACGGGGCAAACCACAGTTGTCGCGGAATTGCCCGGCTACGGTCGCGGTTTGTCCATGGTGACCCTGGGGAACGGCCGCACCTATGCGATCGCCGGCACCTGTCAAATTCGAGAACAGCACATTTTCGGCGGTCTCCCGATTCAACAACGGTTGTCCCAACTGGTCTGTGGGGTTTTGGTCATCGATGTGGCCACCGGTCAAGAAGTGGGACGGTTCCAATTCCAACAGGGCTGTCAAGAGTTGTACGGCGTCCGTTTTTTGGCCGGTAAAACCCGTCCCACCCTGCTCGATCCCGCCGATGATGTGGCCGCCAAAGGGTTTGTCTGCCCAGAAGTAGCCTACTGGTTGCGCCCTTCTGCCCTTTTACCCAACCCCTAGAAGGTATAGTCATTTTAATTAAAACTGACACGATTTTCCTGCCCAACGAACGTCTAATAGAACCAATACGGGGGCTTCGCCCCTGCGACCCGAGTTGTTTTGTCTTGTCGCTATGCAAAACAGCTATATTTGTAAAGTCAGCACCAGGCCGCAAAAGACAGAACCGAGAGCCGCCCGGATCACGCTGCTTCAATGGATAGTCACGGATTTGCCGCAATGCCTCAACACGATTTTCTGGGGTTCCAGAGACAACGGCTTGCAAATCCATAGCACACCTAATAGAACGCCCTGTTACTCTGTGAACTCCAACTGATCTTTGGGCTTCACCCGCTCCACCTGGGAATAACGATCGATCGCTTGGGTCATGTCAAACGAAGATTGTTGCAATTCCTTGAGCTGAGCGGCTACCCCATCGTTGTCGATAACTTCGGCATCCAGCAGGGCGCGCAAAGCCGTTAACCGCTGCTCGGCCGGGGCCCGCATGGATTGGGGAATGACCGCCACCGGGTACTCCCGCAACATTTCTTCCACTGCCCGCATCAGGTTGCTGGCCTGAATCCGGGTGTTGGCCATCTCCCGTCTGGTCGCGTCTTCATCGGCATACACTTCGGCTTCCATCCGCATCCGCTCGATTTCCGCCGGGCTCAGCCCCCCGGAATTGGTGATGCTGATGCTCTGCTCGACGCTGGTATCCTGATCCCGCGCCGATACCTTCAAAATGCCGTTGGCATCGATATCAAACGATACCTCAATTTGTGGCACCCCCCGTGGCGCCGGCCGAATGCCGGTCAACTCAAATCGCCCCAGGGTTTTGTTGTCTTTGGCCATGGCCCGCTCCCCCTGCAACACATGAATCTCGACCGTGTTTTGGTTGTCCACCGCCGTCGAAAAAATCTGCCCCTTGCTGGTGGGAATGGTGGTGTTGCGTTCCAAAATTTTGGTGAACACTTCCCCCAAGGTCTCCAGCCCAATTGAGAGGGGAATTACGTCCAACAACAACAGATCTTTGACTTCACCGCCCAAAATCCCCGCCTGAATGGCCGCCCCCACCGCCACCGCTTCGTCGGGGTTCACCGAGCGATCGGGTTGCCGTCCATCAAAAAATTTGGAGAGGGCTTCTTGGACGGCCGGAATGCGGGTGGAACCGCCCACCAAAATGATCCGATCAATTTCCCGAGGGCTGATGCCCGCATCCTTGAGGGCTTGGGCGGTGGGTTCGAGGGTCTGCTTGACCAGATGCCCCGTCAGTTCGTTGAATTTGGCTCGATCGATTTCCACTTCGATGCTTTTGGGTCCGCTCTCGTTGGCGGCAATGAACGGCAAACTGATGGAGCTGATGGGGGCGCTGGAAAGTTCGATTTTCGCTTTTTCGGCGGCTTCTTTTAGCCGTTGCAGGGCCCCCCGATCCTGTGATAAATCAATGCCTTCGGCTTTCTTGAATTCTTCGATCAGCCACTTGGCAAGGCAGTCGTCAAAATCATCGCCGCCGAGGTGGTTGTTGCCGGCGGTGGCTTTGACTTCAAAAATGCCGTCCCCCAATTGCAATACCGAGACGTCGAAGGTGCCCCCCCCCCAAGTCAAATACCAACACTGTACGGTCTTCTTGCTGTTTGTCGATGCCGTAGGCGAGGGCGGCGGCGGTGGGCTCGTTGACAATCCGCAAAACTTCCAGCCCGGCAATGGTGCCCGCATCTTTGGTGGCTTGACGTTGGGCATCGGTAAAATAGGCTGGTACCGTGATCACCGCTTGGGTGACCGGTTCCCCCAGGTAGCTCTCGGCATCTTGCTTTAGCTTCTGCAAGACCATGGCCGAAATTTCTTGGGGAGTGTAGTCTTTTTCCCCGTTTTTGCCCTGAATCAGGACGTTCACGGTGTCGTCTTTGCCCTTGATAACGCTGTAGGGCACCCGGGTGCGTTCGTCTTGGGTTTCGTCCCACCGCCGACCGATAAACCGCTTGATGCTGTAAACGGTGTTGAGGGGGTTGGCGACTGCCTGCCGCTTCGCTACTTGACCGATGACCCGCTCGCTGCCGTCTTTCACGAAGCCAACGACGCTGGGGGTGGTGCGCGAGCCCTCGGCGTTGGCAATGACGTTGGTGCTGCCCCCCTCTAAAATGGCTACACAACTGTTGGTGGTGCCTAAATCGATCCCAACGACTTTTGACATCTCGCTGCCCTGCTTGCTTTTGGTACTGGCTCTTGGTATCGGCTCTTGACGCTTGACAATGTTTGCCCCCCCTGCCGTTTAGTATGCCCTAATCTTTCGCCGTTGCGATCGCCAAAGGTGATCGCGATCGCTGCCAAAGTTGGGTCTTTGCTTTACCTATCGTGCAGGGATCGGGCTGAATTGGGGGAATGGGAACGCAGACGGACTGAATGCCGTCCAAATGGAAGGGTGTTCCAGCTTCCGAGCCAAAACAACCCGCAACAAATCCAACCCCAGTGCACTGGAGCCCAAAGAAGCGCGGCGGGGGGACTAGGAAGCGGTCGGGCCGGTGCTGCCGGGGGCGGCCACTTTGACCATGGCGTGGCGCAATACTTTCTCGCCGATGGTGTACCCCGGTCGAAATTCTTCGATGACTTGCCCTTCGCCGTAGGTTTCGCTCACTTCTTGGGCGATCGCCTCGTGGAGGTTGGGGTCAAAGGGTTGGCCAAGGGCTTCCATGCGGTGGATGCCAGCTTCTTGCAAACACTTCACGAGTTGACGGTAGACCGATTGGTAGCTGTTGTGGATGGTGGCTTCGCCTTCGGTTTTCGGTTCGATTTGCAGCTTGGCCCGCTCGAAGTCGTCCACAACCGGCAGGAATTTTTTCAGGAGCCGGCCGGTGATCCGATCCTCTTCTTCTTCTTTTTCCCGTTGGGTGCGTTTGCGGAAGTTCTCGAAGTCGGCGTAGAGGCGGGCGTATTGCCCTTGCCGTTCTTCAGGGTGCTTTTGAGGTTGACGGTGTCGGCCACCAGGGTTTCAATCTTTTTCTGAAGCCCTTCGATTTCCCGGGTGGCCGCTTCCCGCAGCAAGGCGCTGGTATCGACGGTGAGGGGGGGAGCTTCCCCAACGGGAACGGGCGCTTCCTCGGTATTTTCGGTGGCTTCGGCCGCTTCCGCCAGTTCGTTGAGGGAGGCTTCGAGGTCTAGGTTCTCGTCGTCTTGAATTTCTTCAAGGCTGCTGAGGGTCTCTTCGAGGATGGGCTCGTTTGCTTCTTCGTTCATGGCTTGGGGGTGCCGCCGCGATTAGACTACGTTAGGACTTTCTATCTTAATGCTCCATGCTAGCCGATGCCGGTTCTTTTGCGTTGCAGACGGTGCCCTGTTTCCCGATGGGATCGGCGACGATTGCTTTGGCGGAAAATGGGGAAAGCACAATCCAGGCTTGGTCGCCCGTCCCCCAGCCCTGGCGGCCGGATACGGGGGCGGTGGCTCCCCAAGCGATTGACCTCTACAGCCGCACCGGGGAACCGGGTTGGCTTTCCCGGGAGTCTTTGGCGGCGACCCGGGCGGCGGTGATGCGCTGCACGCAGTAGGTACATTTTTCCATAACTCCCCTGGCCCGGACGGTGACGTTGGGGTTACGCTGGAGCT
>JAAUUG010000090.1 GCA_012031195.1 Oscillatoriales cyanobacterium SM2_1_8 | reverse complement strand
ATGGCGATCTCGGTGGCATCTACGCCCAGCGATTCAGCAGCGCCGGCAGCACCGTCGGCAACGAGTTTCGGGTCAATACTTACACCACCAACGACCAACGCCTTCCCGCGATCGCCTCTAGCCCCAGTGGCGAGTTTGTGGTGGCTTGGGCCAGTCTTGAGCAAGATGGGAGCGACTATGGCATCTACGCCCAACGGTTTGGGTTGGTTGCGCCCAACACTGCGCCCACCATCTCCGATATTGGCAATTCAACCATCAACGAAGACGGGAACACAGGCGCCCTGAATTTTCTGGTCAACGATGGGGAAACCCCCGCCGGCAGCCTCACCGTTACCGCCACCTCCAACAACCCAACCTTGGTGCCCAACAATCCCGGGAATTTGGGTTTGGGGGGCAGCGGCAGCAGCCGTAACCTCACGGTTATCCCCAGCGCCAACCAGAGCGGCACCGCCACCATCACCGTCACGGTATCCGATGGCGATTTGAGCGCAACCGACACGTTCCTCCTCACCGTCAATGCCGTGAACGATGCCCCTGGGTTTACCCTGGTGGGCAGCAGTCCAAACATCAATGAAGATGCCGGCGCCCAAACGGTGAGCAATTTTCTGACAGGAATTACCCCAGGGCCGAACGAAGCCGGTCAAACCGTCACCTTCAGCACCACCAACAACAACCATGCGTTGTTCTCTGGGCAACCGGCGATCGATGCGGCCGGAACCTTGACCTATACCCCTGCCCCCAACGCCTCGGGGGTGGCAACCGTCACCGTTACCGCCCAAGACAACGGGGGCACCGCCAACGGTGGGGTAGATACCTCCGCCCCCCAAACCTTTACCATCACCGTCAACCCGGTAGCAGATACGCCAACGGTCACCAATGCCAGCACCAACGAAGACATCCAAACCGCCGCGGGTCTGGTAATTTCCCGCAACGCGGTGGATGGCTCAGAAGTCAGTCATTTCAAAATTACCAACATCACCAACGGCACCCTATTTCTCAACGATGGCATCACTCCCATCCCCACCAACAGCTTCATCCCCTTTGCCCAGGCCAATGCCGGACTGAAGTTTACCCCCACCGCCAACTTCTTTGGTACGGGTACTTTTGGGGTTCAGGCCGCCACCAGCAACAGCGATGGGGGCTTGGGAGGCTCCGTCGTAACCGCCACCATCAGCGTCAATGCCGTGAACGATGCCCCTGGGTTCACCCTGGGCAGCAGTCCGAACATCAATGAAGATGCCAGCGCCCAAACGGTGAGCAATTTCCTGACCGGAATTAGCCCGGGACCAAACGAAGCAGGTCAAACCGTCACCTTCAACACCAGCAACGACAACAATGCCCTGTTCTCGGTGCAACCCGCTGTAGATGCGGCCGGGACCCTGACCTACGCCCTCACCCCCGATGTCTCAGGGGTAGCTACTGTCACCGTCATCGCCCAAGATGACGGGGGCACCGCCAACGGTGGGGTAGATACCTCCGCCCCCCAAGCCTTTGCCATCACCGTCAACCCCGTCAACGATGCCCCCAGTTTTGGGTTCCCGGTCTCCACGGTCGAGAGCAAAGAAGATGCGGGGGGGCAAACCTTTGCCGCATTTGCTACCGGCATTGTCGCCGGCCCCGCCGATGAAGCCGGTCAGACGCTGACTTTCCAACTCACCGCCAACACCAACCCCGGTCTGTTCTCGGCGATGCCAGCCATCGATGCCGCCGGTACCTTGACCTACACTTCCGCTCCCGATGCCAGCGGTTCGGCAATCGTGACCTTTGTGCTGCAGGACAACGGGGGCACCGCCAACGGTGGGGTAGATACTTCCATTCCCCAAACTTTCTCCATCACCGTCATTCCCCAACCCCGTGTTTCCGTCACGGCATTGGACAATCAAGCCACGGAGGTGGGGTTTGACAACGGTGTGTTTCGCCTCGATTTGGATAAGCCGGAGGATACGGATTTAACCATTGCTTACAGCCTTGGCGGCACAGCCAGCAACGGCATGGATTACAATTTCCTGAGCAACACGGTAGTTGTTCCGGCAGGCAGCACGCGGGTTGAGATTTCCGTAGTTGCGAGGGCGGATCGGGACATTGAGGGTACGGAAACGGTGATGCTCACCCTGCAACCGGGTATAGGCTACAACCTCAGCAATACCATCACCGCTCAAGTGGAGATTCTGGATTTTGTGTTTGATGGGGCCAACGTTCCGGGCAGCGGTGTGCTGAGCAGCAACACCCCGTTTGGCAGCCTGATTTTGGGGAACAACAACTCCAACCGCATTGCTGGCGGCGACCTCAACGACACGATCGCCGCGTTTGCCGGGGATGATGTGGTGTTTGGTTTTGGCGGCAACGATTCCATCGATGGCGGTTTGGGCAACGACACCCTCAACGGCGGCGAAGGGAACGATACCCTGGTTGGCAGCGTGGGCAACAACACCTTGACCGGAGACATCGGCAACGATGTGTTTGTGCTGCGGACAACGGGCAGTTTTGACATCCTCACGGACTTTGAGGATGGGATAGACCGGATTCGGACGGTGCCGGTGACAACCTTCAGTGCGGCGGTGGGTGCCAGCTTCCTGAATGCCGCGCAGGATGGGGCGGATACGGTGTTGTCGGTGAACGGGATGAACATCGCCCGGTTGGTAAACTTCACCGCCAGCAACTTCAGCGGGGCCGATTTGATTTGAGTCCATTCCAATGAGAGCTTGACGGCGAGCCCAAGTGGTTCGTCCGTACATTCAGCTCGGTAGAGCCTTGCCGGTCTTGGGCTGATTGGGAGAACAAAGACCGGCCAAGCCCGACAAAATCCGAACTTAACCGAGGGTTAACCAAACCTTAAGCCAAAGTTGACCGGTCGATCGGTATGGTGGAAAAGACAAACTGCCACGGGCAAAGCAAAACCCAGTGGCGAGGGTTGGGGGGATGGCAAGGTACCCCGTGATAACTTTCCTTCCATCGGCTGACCCAATCACCGCTGACCTAGCCACTACGAGGTAATACATGGCCATTTCATTCTCCGGGACATACAGCCAAGCTTTTAACACCATTGCCGAAACTGGAACCAACAATACTTGGACAAACAACAACACCATTCCGGGCTGGTACCTTTTTCGTCAGCCCGCTCCCGGAACCGCCATCACAGCTTACAACGCGGACAACGGCGGCTCCAATACGGGCAGTTTTTATAGCTACGGGCCAACGAACAATAGCGAGCGCGCCCTGGGCGGACTTGGTACTGGTGGAACCTACTTTGGCAGTCCGACAAGCGCTGCGGTGGCAGGCTGGATTGCGTTTGGGGCTACCAACACCACAGGCAATACCATCAACTCCTTGACAGTCAACTTCGATGGCGAGCAGTGGCGCAACGGCGGCAACACCACAGCCCAGTCTATGGTGCTTGAGTACGGTTTTGGCACCAGCTTCACCACCGTACCGACTTGGACAGCTCCTGGCACAATCTTCAACTGGACTTCCCCGATCGCCACATCAACGGCAGCGGCGGTTAATGGTAATAGCGAAGGTCGAGTGGCGAATGTGGGCGGTACACTGTCTAGCCTGAACTGGGCAAACAACGACACCCTTTGGTTCCGCTGGATTGAAAACAACGACACAGGCAACGATCACGGTTTAGCCATTGATAACTTCTCCCTATCTACAAGCGGCGGAGCCACCGCCGGGGTTACCATCACCCAGTCGGGCGGCAGCACCAATGTAGCCGAAGGAGGAGCGACCGACACCTACACGATCGCCCTCAACACCCAACCCACGCAGGATGTCACCATCACCATCAACTTCGGCACCCAACTGTCAACCGATGTTACTACGCTGACCTTCACATCCGCGAACTGGAATGTGGCCCAGATCGTGACGGTCACCGCTGTAGATGATGCAGTGGTAGAAGGCACCCACACGGGAACCATCACTCACTCCGCCACCAGCACCGATAACAATTACAACAACATCACCGTTCCCAGCGTTACAGCCAACATTACGGACAACGATATGGCGACCATCAAGATTCATGCCATTCAGGGCAATGCCACAAATCAAACGAGTGGTGGCTCTCCTGTGCGCGATGATATTAGCCCGCTCAGTGGACAAACCGTCACGATCGAGGGTATCGTAACCGCCGATTTCCAACTGGCAGTCAATGACACCGCCAACAACAACGGTGTGCGGCAACTGCGGGGCTTCTTTATTCAAGAAGAGACCGCCGATCAGGATGCTGATCCC
Source organism: Oscillatoriales cyanobacterium SM2_1_8 (assembly GCA_012031195.1). GTDB lineage: Bacteria > Cyanobacteriota > Cyanobacteriia > Pseudanabaenales > Pseudanabaenaceae > UBA8156. The sequence continues at coordinate 5,631 of JAAUUG010000090.1, read as the reverse complement.
ACCACCTCGGAAGGGATTTTCGTATTCACGGGCGACGACTTCCTTGCAACAATTTGGATGTAAGCGAAGGGCAGAAGGTGCAAGTCACGGGCACCGTGTCTGAGTTTTTCGGCATGACCCAAATCAGCGCCACCAGCGCCGGCAGCGTTACCGTGGTGGATGCTGGCAACAGCCTCGCTCAAGTCACCCCCGCCACCATCGATTTGCCGGTTGTGGGTGACATCGACGACTACTACGAGCAGTTTGAGGGGATGAAAGTCACCTTCTCCGATAAGTTGGTGGTCTCCGAGTATTTCGAGTTGGCTCGCTTCGGGCAAGTGGTGCTGACGGCGGATGAGCGCCCCTTCCAGTACACCCACATCGACAACACCCCCACTGCCGCTGAGTACACTGCTTTCTTGGACGATCTGGCGCGCAAACGCATCATTCTTGACGACGACGACAACACCCAAAATTCGCCCCTGACGGATGGGGTCAACAAAATTTTCTATCCCCAGCCCGGCGGCTTGAGCACGGGTACGCAGGGTGTGAACTACTTCCGTGGCGGCGACTCCATCACCGGATTGACCGGTGTGTTGCACTGGTCTTTTGCAGGCGCGACAGGCACCGATGCTTGGCGGATTCGTCCCACTCAAGCCGATCCCGCGACTTTTGCAGTGGAGAATCCCCGTTCCACCACCGCGCCTGATGTGGGGGGCAACATCAAAGTTGCCAGTTTCAACGTGCTGAATTACTTCACGACCATCGACACGGTGGGCGGCAACAACTCTCCCCGGGGTGCCGATAGCCAAGATGAACTCACTCGGCAGACCACCAAACTGGTGCAGGCCCTCAAGGGGCTGGATGCGGATGTCTTGGGCTTGATCGAATTGGAAAACAACGGTGGGGATGGCAACGGTGGCGCCATCAAGGCGATCGTGGATGCCCTCAATGCTGAAGTGGGTGCCAACACTTACAGCTTCATCAACACCGGTGTTGTCGGTACCGATGCCATTACCGTTGGTTTTGTCTACAAGCAAGGTGTGGTTGCCCCCCAAGGGGAACTTTGCCGTATTGGACGACCCCATCTTCACCGATCCCAACAGCACCGGTCAGCAGCGGAGCCGCCCAGCCGTTGCCCAGACTTTCGAGGTGATTCAATCTGGCAATCCTGACTTTGGCGCTATCTTCAACGTTGTGGTCAACCACCTCAAATCCAAGGGGGCGACGGGAGCAGCAGGGGCAGACTTGGATCAAAACGATGGTCAGGGTGCTTGGAACGACACCCGCACCAAAGCGACTCAAGCCCTAGCCAACTGGCTCGCTACCGATCCAACGGGTCAGGGAGATGCAGACTGGCTGATTCTTGGTGACCTCAACGCCTACAAGGGTGAAACCCCCATCACGGCCCTCAAAAACGCAGGCTATCTTGATTTGGCAGAGCAATTTGGTGGAGCCAATGCCTACAGCTATCTTTTCAATGGTCAGCTTGGCTACTTGGATTATGCCCTTGCCAATGCTGCCCTCAACGGACAGGTAACTGGTGCTGCGGAGTGGCATATCAATGCGGATGAAATTCCCCTCTTTGACTACAACAACAATGCAGATGATGGCGCAGGTGAACAGAGTTTTGAAGCAAAACCCAGTGCCAACAACCTGTACGAGCCCAATGCTTTCCGTACCTCTGACCACGATCCGGTCATTGTTGGTTTGGATTTGACGTCGGACTTGCCGATGGTCAACTTGAGCGTTTCCCCCACCAGTGGTAGCGAAGCAGCTCAGACCGCCATCACTGTGACGGTGACGGCCAGCAAGCCGGTCACGAACGATCAAACGGTGGCGGTGAGTTTGAGCGGGACAGGGGTCACCGCGGGTGATTTCACGGGAACGATTCCCTCCACGCTAACCATTCTGAATGGGCAAACCCAAGCCAGCTTCACCGTCAACATCAACGTTGACTCGGTCTTGGAAGGAACCGAAACCGCCACCTTCAGCATTGGCACTCCCTCTACGGGCATTCAACTGGGCACCACCGGTGGCGACGTCACCATCACCGATTTTGTCTTTGAGCAACCCAACGTTTTGGGCAGCGGTGTGATCAGCCGTCCTAGCTTCAGCGGCGACATCATTTTGGGCAACAACAACTCAAACAATATCGTCGGGGGGGCAGGAGGCGACACCATTGCGGCTTTTGCGGGCAATGACTTGGTGTTTGGATTGGGCGGCAACGACTCGATCGACGGCGGCCTTGGCGATGACATATTGAATGGGGGCGAGGGCAACGATACCCTGATTGGCAGCGTGGGCAACAACCAGTTGACCGGCGGCCCGGGTAACGATGTCTTTTTGCTGCGCACGACCGGCAGCTTCGACACCATCACCGACTTTGAGGATGGGTTGGATCGGATTCGGACATCGCCGCTCACCAGCTTTAGTACGTCGGTGGGTGCCGGTTTCTTGAACGCTCGGCAGAATGGTGCCGATACCGTGTTGTCGGTGAACGGTACCGACGTTGCCCGGTTGTTGAATTTCACCGTGGGCAATTTCACCGCGGCGGATTTGATTTAACCACAGGCTGGGGCAGGGGCTTTGGGCCCTTGCTCCCGGCGACGTGCCTGCGATGGGGAAAAATCCGCTCCTGGTCTGGGCTTCGACTTCCTTCAGCCCACCCTCAGAAACCGGGGAGAAGGAGCCAAAATCCCTCTGATTCCCCTTCGCCCTGATTGGGAGAAGGGGTTAGGGGATGAGGGAAAACAAGGAACCTAGACTGGAAAAATTTTCAGCACCACCCCCTCCGTCGAACGAACTCACGTCGAAGGCGGGGGGGGTTTGTGGGCAGGAATCGCTAAGGGGCAACGCTTTGGGGATTGGGGGGCCCCATCGGTTCGGGGGTGGCAAAGGCGTAGGTACTGGGCAGGTTTTCTGTGCCCGACGACACCAAGCTGCTGAGGCCGTTCACCAAGCGTCGAATGTTGGCTCGGAATTGGGGGTCGCCGGTGAGTTCGTCGAGGTCGGCGGTAATTTTCTGGGTGTTGGCAAAGGTGGCGCGGGCAGAATCCAACAATTCTCTGAGGGCGGTTAAGCTTGTGGGGTTGTTCACTTCCACCGAAAGTTGACGCAGGTTGGCGGCGGTTTCGGCGGCGTTGGCCGAGAGTTTTTGCAGGTTGGCCACGAAGGTGCCGTCGGCGACCAGGGGTTTGGCGGCGGCCATCAGGGCGTTGGCTTCGGCAGTGGCGGTTTGAATGCCTTCGAGGGTTTTGGCCAGCCGATCTTTGTTTTCGGTTAAAACCTGTTCGGCGCTTTGGCTCACGCGGCGGATGTCTTCGGCGGTGGCAGCGATCGCCTCGGCGGTGCCGCCAAATTTAGTAGCGGTTTCCCCAAAGGCGTTGAGGGGAGCTTCCACCAACCCTACGAGCCGATTGGCGGAATCGCTGAGTTGTTGGATGCTCTTGGCCGCTTCGTTGGTGCTGACCAAGGTGGCATCCAGTTTTTTCAACAATTGGCTGTCGTTGAATTGGGCGATCGCCTCGCTGGTTTCCCGCAAAATTTCGTTGAAGCTCACGCCCGCATTGCCGGGAACCACGTTTCCCTGACAAATCACGATCGCGGGGTCGCAGTCGGCGGCCAGGGGCGACAACCCTTCGGCAATTTGCAGGTTGGGCTGGGGGGTAATGTCGATGGTGGTGGCCCCGATAAATCCGCTCTGGTTGGTTTCGAGGCGAGACTGGCGGGGAATGGCCAAATTGGCGCGATCGAGGGCAATTTTGACCCGAACGCCGGCGGTGGCGGGCTCAAATCCGGCAACCCGGCCGACCTGAACCCCCCCGAAAGCGGACGGGGGAACCCACATCCAAACCGCTGACATCGCCAAACTGGGCAAAAAAATGAACTCGGGAACCCCGCAGTTGGGCGCCCCGCACCCACAGAAACAAACCGCCGATGGCCACAACCCCAGCCAAGACGGTGAGTCCAAGCAATCCTTCCCGCATTCCTTTCACGCCGATGCCTCCGGTTCCCTGGCCTCCTATAGAATAGAAAGCCCTGCCGGTTGCGTCAACCATGACCGATTCCCCGATCGCCAGCCTTGCGCTGCGCCTGCCCGACCCTGAAGATGAAACCCTGCTGCCCGGGCAATTTTACGGAGCGGTGGAGACAGCCTGGCAACTCTGCGATCGCCTCGATTTGGAAACGGAAATTTGGCGCGGCCGCATCTTGCGGGTGGTGCGCGATCGCGAACAGCGGCCGGGGGGTCTCGGTTTTGGCCAGTGGTTGGTGGAACGGGAACTCAGCAAACAACAGGCCTACGAGGCGATGGCCCTGGCCGACAGCGCCGATGCCATCCTGGAAACCGAATCCCTGGAATCTCCCACGCTGCAAAATTTTAGCAAGCGGGCTTTTGTGGCGACGGCGGCGGCCACCCCGGAAGTGCGCCATCTGGTGATTGAATCTGCCCGCCAAGGCGATCGCATCGACCGGCGGCAGGTGCGTCGCCTCGAAGAGGAGTGGGTGGCGGTTTCTTCGGAGGTGTTGCCCCCCGAAGTGAAAACCAAAGCCGCTGAAAACGTATTGCCGGCCCGGTATGTGGCCCCCCTCGCCCGGGAATTGGCCAAACTGCCGGCGGTTCACCAATCGCCCCTCCAAGCGGCGATCGCGGCCAATCCCGACGTGGAAACCGTGAAGCAGGCGACGGGAGAAGCTCAACGGTTGCGCCGTTACCTCGAAGCCATTCCCCAACTCCGCACCCTCGATACGGCGGCCGTAGACCTAGAAGGGGCCCTCGCCGAAGCCCTGCGGGTCGATGCCCTCAAAACCACCACCGACTTTACGACGACCGCCGCCCAAGTGGAGCAACTCACGGTCAAGTTGTACGGAGCCTGGCAACGGTTGGCGGATTTGGCCGATCGCCTCTACCTGGAGAGCGGCGAAAGCACCCCCCAGTTGCGCTCTTTGTTGGCGGTGTTGTCTCCCCTCAGCCAACCGGAAATTACGGTGCCGCTATCGCCGGAGCGGGGGGGAACCCTCCGCCTGCAATTTCTGACCCATCCTCCTTCCCCGCAGACCGCAGACCCCCCGCCGTTTGGATTGGATGTTGACGGCCCCCCCTGGTAGGGAAATCCATCGCCCTGCGTTATCTTAAAACCATCCTCCATGGCTGGTTTGGTGCTACGAAGAATGCAGATGGGGCTTGTCCGCTACCTGGCCAACCTCCCCCCTGGTAAGCAAATCCTCTGGTACTACCTGCTGTGGTGGGTATCGACGGTCTGCCATCACTTTGAAGCCTCTTGGCGTCTCTGGCTCAATTCCCTGGGCATCAGCGCCCTGATTGGTGCAGCTTTGATCCTTAGCGTTGGAGGCTTCGCAACCGTTGCGAAGGATAGGTGGCAAACGTTTCGACTGTTCGCGATGCCGTTTTGTGTTTCGAGCTTCTCCGCGCTCACGGCAGACAAAGGCTTCCTGCTGGTGTTTCCTCCCACACTGGCGGAATGGGCGGTATCCGCCGGTCTCTGTTTGGCTTTCACCGTGCTTGTCTTGATGATGCGCCGATGGGCTCACCGGGAAATTCGCTAAGTTGTATTGATATAGTCATTTCAAATGTGTTTGCGACAATCTTGCCCTCACCCCCAGCCCCTCTCCCAGGGAGGGAGAGGGGAG
>JAAUUG010000089.1 GCA_012031195.1 Oscillatoriales cyanobacterium SM2_1_8 | reverse complement strand
ACGGGAGAATCGACGTCAGCCGCCACCAGGCCCCCACACCTATCAGCAGCCCCACCCCTCAGCGATCGCCAGCGCCAACCCCTCTACCGAGCCGCCTTCTTGCTGCTGGACAACCTAGCCGCCCCCCCCGGCGTGTACCTGATGCAAATCACCGTCGAACCCCTTCAATTCGATCGCCTCCTGCCCTTCCCCGATCGCCCCGCCGTCGCCTCCATCGGCGTCCAAGACCCCGACCTCTTCACCTGCCATTGGCACTGCCTCACCGGCCAACCCTTCACCCAACCCATCCTGACCCACACCAAATTCCCCGAAGCCAGGTCTTGACAGAGGGCCGGCATATTGGTGTATGATTGAATTTGCGGCAAAATTTTCATCCGAAATTTTAGGGTGAAAGAAGCGGCTGAAACCGATAGAAATCAGGTAGAACTCTCGGGCGCAGAAAGCTCCAAAAACCTCGAAAAGCAACTCGAAAAGTAACTCGACCGGTAGCTTGACAGGTGGCTTGCAAAAGCAAAACCCAAAAGCAAAACCCAAGGGCAAAATTCAAGAGGAAAAATTTTGAGGACAAGCATGCACCGGATCCAAGCCGGTGAGCATTTTGGGAGGGAGGTTGCCTAAATTTGCCTAAATTTGGCAATTAAGTTGGCAACAAGCTAAGTTGGCAACTTTCCAAAGCCGCACTCCAAGCCCTGATCAAGCGACATCAAAACAAACTTCAAGACAACATTCAAGGCACATTCCAGCCAAATCCAAGCAACCGTAACAGGAGAGATACAGCGTGGCCCGGATCGCAGGCGTCGATCTTCCCCGTGAGAAGCGGGTAGAGATCGCCCTAACCTATATATATGGCATTGGCCTAACCCGCTCCAAGAAGATTTTGGCGGCAACCCGCGTCAACCCCGACACCCGGGTGAAGAACCTGAGCGATGCCGAAGTCGCAGCCCTGCGGCAAGAACTGGAAGCCAACTACCAGGTAGAAGGGGATCTGCGGCGGATGGAGGGGATGAACATCAAGCGATTGATCGACATCGGCTGCTATCGAGGTCGGCGGCACCGGATGGGCTTGCCCGTGAGGGGTCAGCGCACCCGCACCAACGCCCGGACGCGACGTGGGGTACGGCGCACCGTGGCCGGCAAGAAGAAGGCGCCCGGCAAGAAGTAATCCGTCCCCCATCCAAATCCTTGGGTTTTTCTGGCTTCTGGTTTGGCTTCTGGTTTCCCTTGTCCCCGCTTTCTTTGTCCCTTGTTTCCCCCCGTATTCCCTTGGAACTTTCCTGAGAACTGGCTTCTAAGATGGGGTTCTAGCAGGAGCCTTCCCCCTTCAAGATTTAACCTTGATTGGACTTGGAGGAGATGGCTTTGGCAGGGATGACTTTAGCGGGAACGAATTTGGCGGGAATGACTTTGGGGGGCAATCCAGACCTTTTCTCGAACTTACTTTAACTTTACAGGAGCATCGCAAGCAGACCACCATGGCACGTCCCACCCGTCGTACCGGCCCACGCAAGCCGAAGCGCAACGTTCCGAACGGCGTTGCCTACATCCAGTCCACGTTCAACAACACGATTGTGACGATCGCCGACACCGCCGGGGACGTCATTTCTTGGGCTTCGGCCGGTTCCAGCGGTTTCAAGGGTGCGAAGAAGGGCACACCATTTGCGGCCCAGACGGCGGCCGAAGGGGCAGCGCGGCGAGCCATGGAGCAGGGGATGCGGCAGGTCGAGGTCATGGTCAGCGGGCCCGGTTCCGGGCGGGAGACGGCGGTGCGGGCTTTGCAGGCCACCGGCTTGGAGATCACGTTGATTCGGGACATCACCCCCATTCCGCACAACGGCTGCCGTCCGCCCAAGCGTCGTCGCGTCTAGTCATCGCATCTAGTCGTTGCAGCCAAGGGCAAGGGGCGCAGAGTGGATCGCCCAGGTGGGTGTTCTCCAGCGGGGGAGCCGGGGCGAGCAGAGCAAGGGAAAGGCACACGGGAGAGCAGGAGGGTTCATGGCGGGGTTTACCATCGAGTGCAAAGAGTCGTACATCGAGAAAAACAGCTCTCAATACAGCCGATTTGAGATCGGGCCGTTGGAGCGGGGGCAAGCCACCACATTGGGAAATGCCCTGAGGCGGGTATTGCTGGCCAACCTGGAGGGGGCAGCCATCACCTCGATTCGGATTGCCGGGGTGAACCACGAGTTTTGTTCCATTCCGGGGGTACGGGAAGATGTATTGGATTTGATGCTCAACATCAAAGAGATTGTCTTGCGGTCCTACAGCAGCGACCCACCGCCGTGTCGGTTGTTGGCGCGGGGGCCGGCGGCGGTCAAGGCCGGAGATTTTGACGTGCCCAGCGAAGTCGAGATTGTCGATCCCGATCAGTATGTGGCCACCCTTTCCGAGGGGGCGGTGTTGGAGATGGAATTCAAGGTGGAGCGCGGCAAAGGCTATCGGTCGGTGGATCGGAGCAAAGAGGCGCAATACGCATCCATCGACTATTTGCAGGTGGATGCTGCCTTCATGCCCGTGCGCAAAGTGCGGTACGAGGTGATCGAGCACGCCGCCGGCGGCAAATTCCAGGAGACCTTGGCCCTCGAAGTGACCACCAACGGCAGCATGACCCCGCAGGTGGCCCTGTCGGAAGCGGCGAGCTTGCTGGTGGGGTTGTTTTCGCCGCTGCAGGAGATCACCTTGGTGCAATCCAAGTCGGACGATCCGGAGCCTCACAACGAGCACGAACAGATCCCGATCGAGGAATTGCATCTTTCGGTGCGGGCCTACAACTGTTTGAAGCGGGCGCAGATCAACACCATTGCCGATTTGTTGGGGTATTCCCAAGAAGACCTGTTGGAAATCAAAAACTTCGGGCAAAAGTCGGCGGATGAGGTGATCGAAGCGTTGCAGAACCGGTTGGGGTTGACCTTGCCGGAGACCAAGCAGAAGGTAAACGCCTAGGCTGGACGGGGTGGATCGCCTGCCCCGCAGGACAGTCAAAGCATTTGGCAAGGATTGGAAAAGCGTTTGAAGGTATTTAGAGGGTAGGTATCATGCGTCATGCTTGTCGGGTTCCCCAGTTAAGCAAACCCGCGGATCAGCGGAAAGCGTTGTTGCGATCGCTGGCGACGGAGTTGATTCGTCACGGCGAGATCAAAACGACCCGGACGCGGGCCGATGCGGTGCGATCGCAGGTGGAACGTTTGATTTCGCTGGCGAAGGAGGGCACTTTGGCGGCCCGTCGTCAGGCTTTGGGGTACATTTACGATCCGCAACTGGTGCGCCGGTTGTTCGAGAAAGCGCCCGAGCGTTATGCCGATCGCCAGGGGGGGTACACCCGGATTGTGCGGACGGTGCGGCGGCGGGGCGACAACGCCGAAATGGCCGTGATCCAACTGCTGTAGGCGCGGGCAGGTCGAGGGGGTGGTGACACGGGTGGCGTTGTTGTTGCAATACCGGGGAACGCACTACAAAGGTTGGCAAACGCAGCCCAACGGTTTGACGGTGCAAGAAGTTCTGGAGCGGTGTTTGCAAGAGGTGCACGGTCATCCGGTCGCGGTGCATGGGGCGGGGCGTACGGATACGGGGGTTCACGCTTCCGGCCAGGTGGCCCACTTCGACACCGCTCTGGCGATTCCGCCGGAGCGTTGGGCCCGGGTTTTGAACGGGGTTTTGCCCAAGGACATCGCGATCCGGACTTCGGCGGCGGTACCCGAGGGTTGGCACGCCCGGTTCACGGCGATCGCCCGGAGCTACCGGTATACGATCTACAGCGAGGCCACCCCCAACCTCTTCCTGCGGGATTTTAGCTGGCACTACTACTATGGGGTGCTGGACGTCGAGCAGATGAACGCGGCTTTGCAGCCGTTGTTGGGGGAGCAAGACTTGGCGGCGCTGCGGCGGTCGGGTTCACCGCGGCCCCACTCGCAGGTGAACGTGATGGCGGCCCGGTGTTGGCGGCAGCCCCCCTTTGTCTGGGTGGATGTGCAAGCCAGCGGGTTTCTGTACGGGATGATGCGGCTGTTGGTGGGTTTGTTGGTGGAGGTGGGTACCGGGCGGCGATCGGTGGCGGATTTCACCCGCATCTGGCAAGGGCGGCGACGGGAAGAGGTGCGGTATGCGGCTCCCCCCCAAGGTCTGTGCTTGGTGCGGGTGGATTACCCCGACAACCCCTTTGCGGGGGCGGACGGCACCGAGGTGATCGCCGAGTTGGGTACTTTGGTTCACGGTTTATGAAATAGCAGCGAGAACAAACGCAATGAGTGCATCTACAACGGTTTCGATCCCCACGACCGATCAACCCAACCGGACATTTTTGCCGCCGGTGGGGAGCGATCGCCAGTGGTATGTAATTGATGCGGCCGATCAGCGGCTGGGGCGGTTGGCGGTGGTGGTGGCTTCCCTGTTGCGGGGCAAGAACAAGCCGACCTATACGCCGCATTTGGACGCGGGGGATTTTGTGATTGTGGTCAATGCCGATCGAATCACGGTGACGGGCAAAAAAGCGACCCAAAAAGTGTACCGGCGGCATTCCGGGCGGCCGGGGGGCATGAAAGAAGAACGGTTTGACAAATTGATGCGACGGTTGCCGGAGCGGGCGATCGAACATGCGGTGCGGGGGATGTTGCCGAAGAACCGTCTGGGCCGGCAATTGTTCACCAAACTGAAAGTGTATCGCGGGCCGGAGCATCCCCACGGGGCCCAAAAGCCCACGATTTTGAACATCAACACCATTCCTGGAGCGAAGTAGTCATGAGTCAGCCGGTTGTGTATTGGGGTACGGGTCGCCGCAAATCGGCGATCGCTCGGGTGCGGTTGGTGCCCGGCACGGGCAAAATCACGATCAACGGTCGGGAAGGGGACGAATACTTGCAATTTGTGCCCCAGTATTTGGCGGTGGTCAAGGCGCCGTTGGAAGCCTTGGGTCTGGAAAACGAGTACGACATTTTGGTGAACGCCCACGGCGGTGGCACCAACGGTCAAGCCGATGCGATTCGGTTGGGGGTGGCCCGGGCGCTGTGCGAGTTGGCTCCGGAGAACCGCAAACCGCTGAAGGTGGAAGGGTACCTGACCCGGGATCCGCGCTCGAAGGAACGCCGCAAATACGGACTCAAAAAAGCCCGCAAAGCGCCCCAATACTCGAAGCGCTAAAACCATCACCGAAATTATAGTCATTTCAAACGTGTTTGCGACAATCTTTCCCTCACCCCCAGCCCCTCTCCCAGGCGGGGAGAGGGGAGTAAAGGCAATCAAAACAATCGCCAGTGCGCCATTCTTAATTAAAATGACTATATGAGCTGACATTTCCCTCGAAACTTCGAGGGATTTTTGTAGGGGATTCATCCCGGCTCCAGAGCGGCCGGCAGGCTGGCCAAGAAAGTACGGCACCGCTCGGCGATCGCCGCCCAGTTTTGGGCCTGAACCGCTGCCGCCGGAAACAAATCTCCGGCCACCCCCACGGCGATCGCCCCTTCCTGGAGCAGGGCGGTGGCATTGGCGCGGGTGACTCCCCCCGTCGGAATCAAGGGAATTTGGGGGTACACCCCACGGACACATCGGAGGTAGGCCCTGCCCCCCGCTGTTTGAATCGGGAACACCTTGACGGCGGTGCCCCCCCCCTCCCATGCTTGCCAAATTTCGGTTGGGGTGAACGCCCCCGGAATGTACGGCACCCCCGCCCTGAGGCAACAGGTTCCCACGGCGGCGTCCCAGTGGGGGGCAAACAGGAACCGGGCCCCGGCGGCGATCGCCCTTTCTGCCTGGGCCACCGCCAACACCGTGCCCACCCCCACTTCACATTCGGCAAAACGCTGCAACGCCGCGATCGCCCTTTCGCCGTGGGAACCCCGGCCACCTCGACCCGTCGAAGCCCCGGCGATCGCCGCGGTGGCCATTGGTAAGCCACCTCCGGATCCGGGCCCGCACCACCGCAATCGCCGGCTGCGATCGCAAACCTTCACACCAAGAAACCATGATTTGGCGCCGCTTCCTCCCTTGAACCCGGATGCAAATTGGTAGAATACTGCCAACGAAACCCCGGAGAAAACCATGGATTGGTGGACAGTGGTGGTGGGGGCGATCGTCGCCCTAAGTGCTGGTTCCAGCACCATCAAAATTATTCCCCAACAGGAAGAAGCCCTGGTGGAATCCTTCGGCAAATACCAGCGCAAGCTCAAGCCCGGTCTGCAATTTGTGATGCCGGTGCGAGATCGTGTTGCCTATCAGGCCTCCCTGCGGGAACAGGTCATCGACATTCCGCCGCAGCAGTGCATTACCCGCGACAACGTCTCCCTGGTGGCCGATGCCGTGGTCTACTGGCGGCTGGTGGATACGGAAAAAGCCTTCTACAAGGTGCAAAACCTGCCCATGGCCATGGAAAACCTGGTGCGGACGCAGATTCGCTCGGAAATGGGGCAGCTCGAATTGGACGAAACCTTTACGGCCCGCTCCCAAATCAACGAAACCTTGTTGCGGGACTTGGACGAAGCCACCGATCCGTGGGGGGTCAAAGTGACCCGGGTTGAATTGCGGGACATTGTGCCGGCCAAGGCAGTGCAAGATTCCATGGAATTGCAAATGACCGCCGAACGCCGGAAACGGGCGGCCATCCTCACCTCCGAAGGGGAACGGGAATCCGCCGTCAACTCCGCCCGCGGCCGCGCCGAAGCCCAAGTCCTGGAAGCCGAAGCTCGTCAAAAGTCTGTTTTGCTGCAGGCCGAAGCCGAACGACAGCAACAAATCCTCAAGGCCCGCGCCGTGGCCGAGGCGGCGGAACTGATTGCCCAAAAAATGCAGAGTATCCCGAAGCGGCCAAAGCCATTGAGGTGATGTTGGCGTTGGGGTACTTCGACATGGGCACCAGCATTGGTCGCAGCAACAGCAGCAAGGTGATGTTTATGGATCCCCGGGCCATTCCTGCCACCATGGAGGGGATTCGCGCCATTTTGGATCGACCGGAAACGACGACGGCAGCCAATGGCCCCACCGATTGGTCGAGCTGAAGGGGCGTTTCGGGCGGCGCGCCTGCGCCTGGCCCTCTGGTACGCTCTGATCACCGCCCTGCTGCTGGTGCTTTTTGCCACCGGTTTTTATGGGTACGTGCGGCTGACGCTGGTGGATCGGATCGACGACACGATCGCCCACGTCGCCGAGGTTTTGGAGCGCTCGATTCGCAACGATCGCCAAGCGTGGCAGCGGGGCCTTGGTCAAAACGACTCCTTGGAGGCCGATCGGATTGAGGTGGAGTGGTTTGATGGGGAAGGTCATCCGGTCTTCAGCACCCTGCCGACCCTGAGCCGCGAGCCCCTGCACCTGGGTTACTTCACCGCGCACCCCCCCAACGGCGAACCCCTCCGGCAATTGACCCAGGCGGTGCAAATCGGCCGCGAAACGTTGGGGTACCTGCGGGTCAGCCATCCTTGGTTTGAAGTCACCAAGCCGGCGGCGGAATTGGTGGTGGATTTGGCCATCGGCTCGACCTTGGCCCTGACGGTGGTGGCCCTCTGCGGTTGGGGTTTCGCCGCGCTGGCGATCGCGCCGATGCGGGAGTCCTATGAACGGTTGCAACAGTTTGCCGCCGACGCTTCCCACGAACTGCGCAATCCCATGGCAATCCTCCAAGCCAATGCCCAAGCGGCCCTGTTTGCTCCCGAAGGATTGCCCCCCCGCCAACAACAACACCTGGAGGCGATCGAACGCCTGTCCCGTCGCCTTAGCCGCATCCTCGAAGATTTGCTGTTGCTGGCCCGCACCGACAGCCAAGTGGGGCCCCCCACCCAACAACCCTGCGACTTGAGCGCGATCGCCCAGGATGTCGCGGCCGAGTACGAACCCATGGCCCAAGCCCAAAACCTTGCCCTGGGGCTCGAAGCCCCATCGCCGGCCCTGGTGCTGGGCGATCGCGACAGCTTGGCCCGACTCTTGGGCAACCTGCTCAGCAACGCCATCACCTACACCCCCTCGGGGGGCCGGGTGCAGTTGGTGGTGAACCGGGAAGGCCCCTACCACCAAGCGACGGTCATCGATACGGGCATCGGCATTGCCACCGGCGATTTGCCCCACATTTTTGATCGGTTTTGGCGCAAATCTGCCGACCGCCAGCGCTTGGGTTTGGGGCTGGCCATTGCCAAGGCGATCGCCGAAAGCCATGGCGGCCGGTTGACCATTGCCAGCACCTTGGGACAGGGTACCCGAGCCACCTTGCGCTTGCCCGTCTGCAAACCTTCCCCCCTGACCCCACCGGTCGAACTCGGTCTGTAGGAGGAATCCGCAGGCTTGAGGTGGTTTCAACCACCCAAAACCCGCTCCCAACCTTGAATTCCCCCTCCCACCACGGGAAAAGGAGCGCGGCGCTACCGTTTTGCTGTCACCAGAACCGAGAGGATGGACTGGGAATCCCTTGGGCTACTTCTTGCCGATGTCCTTCGCCATTTTGCGAAACATGTCCAGGTTGGTATCCACCTGCCGCCGCTCGTTGGCCACGGGCTTGGGTTGAGGGGGTTCGATGGACGGAGGGTTTGGGGTTGACGGCTCGCCGATCACGCGCTTTCCGGTCGAGGACACCACCTCCACAATTTCATCGTCTTCGCCAGCTTTTTCCTTGGGGAACGTCCGCCGAATCTCTACTTCTTTGCGCATGAAGGCCGCATCGCCGAAGGTCTTGGCGCTGTCGGCATCCAAATAATACGCACCGGTGTCTTCGCCCTTGCCAAACAGTCGTTGGAAAAAATTGGCCATGGTTGGTTACAGAAAATTACAAAAAAGGGGCATCGAAACAAAAGGCAATCTTAATAAAGTATAGCTTTGATGCCCCACGCCAAACCAACCAATCGCGGGAGTTCGATGGGAAAAAACCGCTCCTGGTCTTGGTTTGGCCCTCCCCCTCCTGCGGCGGGCTTCGGCTTCGCTCAGCCTGCCCTCAAGAATCGGGGAAACAGAGCCAAAACCCCTGGTGGAGAAGGGGTTGGGGGCCAATCAGAAACCCGGATGGGGTAAGACTTTCCGCAAAATCTCCACTGTGGAACCCAGGTCGGGAATTAGGCGGGATAGAAGTAGAACGAAACGCCGATGATGCTGTAGGTGCCCAAGAGAAGTGCCCCTTCCAACCAATTGGAGCGACCGTCGGCGGCGATCGAGTTGGCCAACAAAACTGCGATCGCCACGACCGCAACTTCGGGGGCGGTAAAGTTTAAGTCCATCGGTTGCCCCAGAATCGCCCCCAGCAGCACCAAAACCGGCGCTACAAACAAAGCAATTTGCAGGCTGGAACCCACGGCGATCGATACCGCCAATTCCATTTTGTTTTTGAGGGCCACGGTCACGGCGGTGGCGTGTTCGGCCGCATTGCCAATGATGGGAATGGCAATCAACCCCGCAAACAACGGCGTCAAACCCAACTGTCCCGCCGCCACCTCAAAACTGCCCACCAACAATTCCGATTCGTAGGCGATCGCCACGGTCGCGATCGCCAGCACCCCCAACCACAACCTCACCGAGGGTTTATGGTCGGATTCGGCTTCCATTTCCATCGCGGCTTCGTAGAGGTAGGCATGGGTTTTCATCGAAAACACCAAAGTGAGGGCATACATCACCAAAGCCACGATCGCCGTACCCACCGCAATGCGTTCGCTGGCCCCGGTGCTGGCAATCTGCGGCGACAGAAACCCCAACAACGACGGCAACGCCAGGGCCGCCACCGCCAAGTTCATGGTCGAAGCATTGAGCCGAGCCACCGTGGGTTCAAAGGTCTGCTCTTTGTATTTCAGACCTCCCAACAACACCGATAGCCCCAAGACCAACAACAAGTTGCCGACAATCGAGCCCGTCAAGCTGGCTTTGACCACCCCGGTCAACCCGGCCCGCAGAGCCACCACCGCCACAATCAATTCGGTGGCGTTGCCAAACGTGGCATTCAGCAAGCCCCCAATGTTGGGCCCCCAGACCACCGCCAATTCCTCGGTGGCTGTGCTCAGCCAGGAAGCCCAAGGGCAAAATGGACAACGCCGACAACCCAAATACCACCAAGGGCCCACTCCCAACCCTCGCG